>JAVHQG010000031.1:0-25259 GCA_036171035.1 Bacteroidales bacterium | reverse complement strand
TTAAAGTCCCCTTTAGGGGATTTAGGGGTTAAAAGACTTTTCGGAGTGGACTCAGTATTCAATATTTCGATTTACCTCCCTACTGCCTTCAATACGAACTATTAAGAAATCCTTAATAGTTGAATTGAAATCTAATTCACCTTCATCAAAAATATTTTTCAGGTGCATATTAATATTTGGAATAGTAGTTTGAAAGAGTTCTGCCATTAACTTTTGTGCAAGCCAAACAGTATCATTTTCTAAGCGTACTTCTAATTTTGTTTCACCTTATTCTGTGATATAAATTATTATCTGTGAATTATTTTCAATTGCATCTTATTTTTTATACAAATATATTAAAATCAAAGTAAAAATTAAAATAATGTGAAGTGTAAGAATATTATTATTTTCAATCTTGTCTTTATATTCTATTTTATCCAGCAATATCAATACCGTGGAGGGCAAAAGTTGATTTTCAATTTATGTACTTATAGACTAGGATTTATTTATTTTAAATCCCCTAAATATTATCTCGTCAATACTTCAATTCCATAGGGAGGAATTTCTAAACTAATAAAATCGTTAACTGTGTTGAGTGTTGACTCAAATTGGGCTTGTGGGAGCATTCCATGAACTTTTTCAGGCAATTTAAAAGATGCAACTTGCGACAATAATCCTTTGTTGATTATTACAATTGCATATTCAAAGAAATATGTTCTATAAAGTATCAACAAATTCTTTGAAGCCTGTAAAGTCTGCATATCCCCACACATTAATGCCAAATTTGTTTTTCTTAATTCTATAAGTTTATCGATTTTTGCTTTTACTGCATTTTCCTCTTTCTTCGTTTTATTCAAATGATTATACACATCAACCAACGATCTGTATTCATCAGCTATTTGTAATTTATCTCCTTTAGCATAAACCGGCATACCCGGCACAGTTAACAAAAAAGCTGCAAGTATTGATAATTGCTTTGTGTTTTCATGTAAAAATAAAGGATTAGAACAATTTGAATGATTATTATTACAAGTATTTTTAGCCATCATACAATGCGCATCTGCAATATTTGCCACAATAATTTTTGCATCAATAAAATCCGTTACATGACAATTCCACCCCGATTTATCAAGGCTATTTATTAGAATAACATTAATATTTTTCAAAGAGCCATTGCTATCCACGAGTGTACTACAGATATTTTCCAGCAGATGTCTATCTAAAAAGTTATTATTGATTTGAGATTTATTTTTCGATAAATTTAGTTGATTGGATTGAACCAAAACGTGTCCATTTTTTAGTGGGATGATTAAATCATTTGAAAATCCATCTTTGTTAGATGCCCAAATCCGCATAAAACTAATACCTGCTTTTTCGGCAACTTCGGGGATATTTATTATAAATTGATTATCTTTTTTAGAAATAAAATTTGCAGGCAACAATTGATTCTGCCAAATTGCTATGATATTGTTTACATCTGTATTTGCAGAAATAATAATTTCAGAAAAATTGTAATTATCAGGAGAAATATGTATTTGTTTATTTTTATTAAAATTAACTGATTCAGAAGAATCGTTGTTAATATTTTCTATACTCTGTGTGGACATTTTTTTCAACACAATACCATAACAAAATCCTTGAGAAAAAATGTTCAAAGTGCTTACCGGAGGTACTTTTGTTGCTTCAATAATTTTCACATAAATATCTTTTTTATCTTTGCTGAAACTCACATTTAATGAAGCATCTGCTACAATAGTATCTATTAATGCCAAATTGGAAACAAAATCAGCTACCCGAATACAAGTAAAATTGCTATCAAGATTTACAGGTGCAATAAGGGCTTTTATTAAAGGGAATGCAGGAGCAGTAAAGGTCTTATGATTTTCACAACTATTAAGAAACGCAAGCAAAAACACAATAAGGCTACTTCTGAACAACATTAATTTTATCATAATTTTATCAAATAAAATTTTCTAAAAATAGTAAATTATTTATTTCTATTTTTGCATAATTTTAAAATTGTATTTAGTTCTTGAAAGAAAACTCAGTGTCAGATAAGAAAATGTCAAGAATGAGGCTTTCGTAGTTTTGAAAATCAAGGAGTTTACTTTTGTAAATGACTGTTTTCAAAACCCGAGTAACGAAATTATTGGCGTTTTCTTGCTGACACTATTTATCTGTTCAATTATAAACAAATAAGCTGACACGAATTTCTACTAAATAAAAACAAATGTAGTTTGAAAACTATTCAATTAGACTATCTGAAACGAAAATATCACTTTTAATCAATGAGTTTAATCTTTTGATAATTCGTGTAATGTTCAGCGTTTCGCAGTCGTGCAAAAAAAATAGAACAAGGTATAATATGTTAAACCAAAACCATTGCAAATAAAAGTTCTATATATTTCATATGACGGCATGACTGACCCACTCGGACAATCACAGGTGATACCGTACCTGCAAGGGCTTTCAAAAAAAGGATATAAAATAACAATTCTTAGTGCAGAAAAAAAAATAAATTATTTTGCAAACAATGATAAAATTAAAAAACTTTTAGAGTCAAATAATATTAACTGGAATCCAATTTTTTATACAAAAAACCCACCCGTTTTATCAACAATTTTAGATATTCAAAAATTAAAAAAAGAAGCAAGAAAACTTCATAAAAAAAACCAATTTTCTATTGTTCATTGTAGAAGTTATATTGCTGCTTTTGTCGGTCTTTATTTAAAAAATAAATATGATGTAAAATTCATTTTTGACATGCGTGGATTTTATGCCGATGAGCGTGTTGATGGGAATTTATGGAATCGTAAAAATAAAGTTTTCAATGCAGTTTATAAATATTTTAAACGAAAAGAAATTGATTTTTTATTACATGCTGATTATACTGTAACGCTTACAAATGCAGCAATGAGAATCATTCATAATTGGACAGTTTTTGATGTCGCAAAACCAAAAATTGAGGTAATTCCTTGTTGTGCAGATTTAGATCATTTCTCTATGTGCAATATCAAAGTTGACGATCAGGAGAAATTAAAATCAGAATTAAAAATAAATAAGAATAATTTTATTGTCTCCTATTTGGGCTCGCTTGGCACATGGTATTTGGCGAATGAAATGATGCAATTCTTTAAATGTCTTTTGAAGGTAAAACCCGATGCTCGTTTTTTTCTAATCACGCCCGATTGTCCTAAAACAGTTTTTCAATTAGCAAAAAAAAATGATGTACCGGAATCAGCCATAATTGTCCGGAAAGCTGAACGAAATAAAGTACCATTATTTTTATCAATTAGTGATTTTTCATTATTTTTTATTAAACCTGTGTTCTCCAAAAAAGCATCATCACCTACAAAAATGGGCGAAATAATGGGTATGGGAATACCAATTATTTGCAATGCAGGAGTTGGCGATGTTGATGAATATTTAAGCGAATTAAATCCAAATTTATTGGTTAATACATTTGCTGAAACAGAATATATACGAACCATAAATTTAATACTTCAAAAAGATCAGATACCTGTAACTTCAATTTTGGACTTGTCAAAAAAATATTTTTCTTTACAAAATGGCATTGAAAAATACGATTCAGTATATAAACATGTTATAGAAGATTAGCTTATGCGAAAGATACTATATATCGTGCCACATCGTTTTGGAAGATCACCAGGTCAAAGGTTTCGCTGTGAACAATATCTCGATTTTCTCAGACAAAATAATTTTGAAATTAGCTACTCAAATTTAATTACTGAAAAAGAAGATGCTGTTTTTTATACAAAAGGAAAATATTTTTCAAAATTCATTCTTTTATTAAAATTTATTTTTAGAAGACTCAAGGACATTCGCAGAGCTGCAACTTTTGATATTATTTTTATTTATCGCGAAGCATTTTTTTTAGGTACAACTTTTTTTGAAAAACAAATCGCAAAAAGGAATTCAAATATCATTTTTGATTTCGATGATTCCATTTGGCTAAATGATACATCTCATGGCAATGCTGATTTAAAATGGCTTAAAAGTTCAAACAAAACTGCGAAAATTATCAGCATGTCGAAAATTATTTTTGCAGGGAACAGTTATCTTGCTGACTATGCCCTAAAATTCAACCAAAATGTAAAAATCATTCCAACAACAATTGATACAGAATATCATAGCAACAACACTATTCATAAAACAAAAAAAGCTATATGTATTGGATGGACCGGAACTTCTACAACACTCAAACATTTTGAAACAGCAATTACAGCCCTAAATAAAATTAAACAAAAATATAAGGATAAAATATATTTTAAAGTCATTGTAAATTTCTCATATGAGTTAGAATCACTTTCACTAAAAGCCACACAATGGAATAAAAACACAGAAATTGCAGACTTATGCGAATTTGATATTGGCATCATGCCACTGCCAAATGATGAATGGTCGAAAGGAAAATGCGGCTTCAAGGGTTTGCAATACATGGCACTTGAAATTCCTACAATTATGTCGCCTGTTGGAGTAAATGCTGAAATCATTAATGATGGAACAAATGGATTTTTGGCTTCAACAAGTGAAGAATGGATTGAGAAGCTCTCAATATTAATAGAATCGCCTGAACTTCGCAATAAGCTCGGCAAAGCAGGCAGAAAGACAGTTTTAGAACATTTCTCTGTTGATTTTCAAAAACAAAACTATCTCAATTACATAAACGAATTGACTAGCGACAAATAGTCCTTTCTTTTTTCAAAAAAATAAAATAAATTTGTCATTTTGAAGTTTACACATTATTATCGCACATAGCTTGAGAAAGTATCAACTACACCATATCATTTATTTGCTTCCGATTATACTGGTTGTAATGTTGTCATGCAATACAGAAAGGAACACTTTTGTTACCCGCCACTATCATGATATTACAGCCTATTACAATGTTTACTTCATGGGTAACGAAAGCTTCAAAAAAGGAATCCAAAAACTAGATTATGGATACAAAGACAATTTTAGCAGAATTATTCCTGTTTTCACATATTCAGATGCAGCAGCCGGCAAATCTATAACACCTGAAATGGATAAATCTATTAAAAAAGCATCAAAGCTTATAAAATATCACTCAATCAGAGTAAAACCAAAACAACCAAAAGGAAGAATAACAAAACGGAAAAAAGAATTTTTAGCCAAGAATGAATATTGTAAGTGGGTTGACGATGCCTATCTGCTGATGGGTAAAGCACACTTTATGAAACATGATTTTTTCCAGGCTAGAATCAATTTTGAATATGTGATTGCACAATTTAAAGAAGATGAAATAAAATACGATGCAACACTTTGGCTTGTGCGAACGATGCTTGAAACAAATCAATTCAACAAAGCCAGAGAAACGCTTGATTTGCTAGATGCAGACAAGAAATTGCCTCGCAGGATTAAAGGTGAAATGGCTGCTATTTACGCAGACTATTACATGAAACAAAAAAATGAAGAAGATGCTGCAAACGAATTGCGGAAGGCTATTGATAAAACAAGAAAAAAATCAGCTCGTTCACGTTATAAATTTATATTAGCTCAACTTTATCAAAAAATGGGTGAAAATAAAAATGCCAGTAATCTATATACTCAGGTGATTAAAATGAACCCTCATTATGATATGGCTTTTAATGCAAAAATTAATCGTGCAACTTGCTTTGACGTTGGCTCAGGAAATTCTAAAGAAATAAAAAAACAACTCAATAAAATGTTGAAAGATGTTAAAAATAAAGATTATTTGGATCAAATTTATTTTGCCCTTGCCAACATCTATTATAAAGAAAATAATGTAGAAGAAGCCATGAACAACTTCAAACTTTCTGTTCAAAAAAGTGCAGGAAACAATGACCAGAAGGCTATTTCATATCTTTCCATTGCCGATATATATTTCTCCAAATTAAATTATAAACCTTCTCAGGCATATTACGATAGCTGCATTACGCTCCTTGATGGAAAACATCCGGATTACGATAAAATTTTCACAAAAGCGTCTAACCTTAGTGAACTTGTAGAAAATTTGAACATTGTTGAACATGAAGACAGTATTCAGAAAGTAGCAAAAATGCCTGAAAAAGATAAATTGAGATTTATTGATAATCTGATCGAAAAAGTGAAACAAGAAGAAGCTAAACAAAAAGAAGAGGAGCGGCAGCGCCAAATAAATATTATGTTTGATGCAAATAACAACACAAACACTCAAAATGCAAATACAGGGAAATGGTATTTTTATAATCCGTCAACATTGGGTTTGGGATTTTCAGAATACCGGAGAAAATGGGGAAACAGAAAACTGGAAGATAACTGGAGGAGGAAAAACAAAGCTGTTGAACTCTCTGATGAACTCAAAACCGATCAAAATACAAGTGATTCTCAAGACTCTACAAATGCAAAACCCTTGAGTAATAAAAGCAGAGAATTTTATCTAAAAGGACTTCCTATAAATGACACATTAATCACAAAATCAAATACAAAAATAAAGGATGCATATTTCAAGCTGGGCAAAATATACAAAGAAAAACTTACTGATTATTTAAAATCTGTTGAGGCATACGAATCTCTTAACAAGCGATTTCAAAAAAATGAATATGAACTATCAGCCTTGTATGAACTGGTTTTGCTTAATAATATTTTGAAAAATTCAGCTCAAACAGAATATTATAAAAATTTAATTATTAAAAATTATCCTAATAGCAAATATGCCAAAATCCTTCAAAATCCAAACTATCTCAATGAGTTGATGGCATCATCAAAGTTGGCTGATGATATTTTTGTACTAACTTATGAATTGTATAAAAAAAGCAACTATGCTGAAGTGATAAAAAACTGCGAACAAGTTGAAAACACTTATCCTGACTCAAAACTAATACCACAATTTGCATATCTGAAAGCCGTTTCATTGGGAAAAACTAACAACAGCAATGATATTCTAAAAAAAGAGTTGCTGGCACTCATTCAAAAATATCCTCAAAGTCAGGTGGTTGCTCCGGCACAAGATATTTTAAAATATATGAAAAAAGGTAGCCTCAGTGATATTAAAGAAAAAATTGCAAACAATAAATTTTATGTTGATTCAACGGTAAAAGAAGTAGAAGTACAGCTTTATACGATGGCAGAAAAGACACCACATTTCTATGTTATAATCGTGCCAAATGTTAAAAAAATTGATGTAAACAGGTTATCGTTTAATGTGTCAAATTTTAATATCGATTTTTATGGAATGGCAAATTACAATGTAAGCGCAGTGATGCTTAACAAAGATTTCCATATGGTAACTGTAAAATCGTTTGAGAACAAAGCACAAGGGATGAGCTACTATCGTACCATTAAAGATAATCCTGAAATTTTCAAGGATTTGGAAACAAATGAATACCGCCAATTCGTTATTTCAGCAGACAATTTTGCAATAATGTTCAAAGATCAAGACATCACAAAATACATTAAATTTTTTACAACAAAATACCTCGAAAACTAACGTAGGTATTCACTTCACTAAAAAAATATACCTATGAAAGACATCGCAATTTTATGGACAGATGATGAAATTGATTTATTAAAACCACATATACTTTTTCTTGAATCTAAAGGATATGAAGTTACCACTGCAAACAATGGAAGCGATGCAATTGAGCACGTTAAAAAAAACAATTACGACATTATCTTTCTTGATGAAAATATGCCCGGATTAAGTGGACTGCAAACGTTAAAAATCATTAAAGAAATATCGCCTGAAGTTCCCGTAGTCATGATTACTAAAAGCGAAGAAGAGGACATCATGGAAGAAGCTATTGGCTCAAAAATTTCAGATTATCTGATTAAGCCTGTAAACCCCAATCAGATTTTGCTTTCTATAAAAAAAAATATAAACATAAAACAACTCGTAACAAAAAAAACAAATGCAGGATATCAGGCTGAATTTTCAGGTATAGGAACACTTATTAACGAAGCTCGCTCAATTAACGACTGGATTAGTGTATATAAAAAGTTAGTGTTGTGGGAGCTTAAATTAGAAGATTCCGGTGATAATGTTATGGATCATGTTCTGCTAATGCAAAAATCTGAGGCAAATAGTGCATTTGCAAAGTTTATCAAAAAAAATTATTTTTCTTGGTTCGAAAATAATTCTCCTGATAAACCAATGCTTTCACCAAGTCTTTTTAAAACAAAAGTTTTTCCATTACTCGACAAGCAACATAAGGTATTTGTGATTGTAATTGACAACTTAAGATTCGATCAGTGGAAAACCATCCAACCAGCAATTTCAGAATATTTTAATATTGAAGAAGAAAGTATTTATTGTGGGATTCTGCCTACATCCACGCAATATGCCCGAAATTCAATTTTTGCAGGTTTGATGCCATCTGAAATAGAAAAACTGCATCCCGAACTATGGATTGATGAGGAAGACGAAGAAGGTAAAAATATTCATGAAGAAGATCTACTAAAGAAGCAACTTGCACGTTCAGGTAAAAATATCAAAATACATTTTGAGAAAATTTTTGACAATAAATACGGCGAAAAGCTTATTGAAAATCTATCAAACATTTTGCAAAATCAACTAAGCGTAATTGTATTCAATTTCGTTGATATGCTATCACACGCACGCACTGACTCTAAAATGATACGTGAACTCACAAACGATGAATCAGCCTATCGCTCACTTACCTTATCGTGGTACAAACACTCTCCGTTACATAACCTCATTAAAGAATTGTCGCAACAAGATGTGCACATCGTTTTAACTACCGACCATGGCTCAATTCGAGTAGCAGAACCAATTAAAGTGGTGGGCGATAAAAACATTAGTACAAATCTTCGCTATAAACAAGGTAAAAGTTTAAATTATAATCCAAAAGAAGTCTTTGAAATTCTGCATCCGTCAAAGGCATATCTACCAAGCCAAAATGTTAGTTCATCTTATATTTTTGCTTCAGGCAGCGACTTTTTTGCCTATCCAAATAATTTTAACCATTATGTAAAATATTATAAAGATACATTCCAGCATGGAGGGATTTCCATGGAAGAAATGCTCATTCCAATCATCACTTTATCTCCAAAAAAATAATTCAAAAATGAATCAAATCATTATTGATGATATCGTTCAGATTTCTTTGGCAGCAAAAGATTTTATAGAAAAAACAAAAGGTCTTTTGAATTTTGCTTTTTATGGAGAAATGGGTGCCGGTAAAACTACTTTCATTAAAGCATTATGCAAAGAACTGGGAGCTAAAGATGCCGCTACAAGTCCATCTTTTTCAATTGTAAATGAATACACTTGCGAAAACAATTTTAAAATTTTTCATTTCGATTTTTATCGAATTAATAATATTGAAGAAGCTTTTGATATTGGAGTTGAAGAACATTTTTACAGTGATTCTTTTTGTTTTATTGAATGGCCCGAGAAAATTCTATCTATTTTACCTGATGATGTGCTACAAGTCCACATAAATGTACTATCATCAACCAAACGTGAAATTATTTTTTAAATAAAATAAAAAAATCAAATTATTTTTTTGGAGATAATTCAAAAAGAAATATATTTGCAGTCCCAATTTGAATATGCGAGAATAGCTCAGTTGGTAGAGCACGACCTTGCCAAGGTCGGGGTCGCGGGTTCGAGTCTCGTTTCTCGCTCTTTATATTTTTAAGAGTAGATGTTGGCCCTGGTGGCGGAATTGGTAGACGCGCTGGACTTAAAATCCAGTGACCAGCAACGGTCGTATCGGTTCAATTCCGATCCGGGGTACAAAAAAGGCTGACCAAATTTGGTCAACCTTTTTTATTTTATAAAGTATGAACTTTATTCCTCAGTAATTATAATCTTCTCAATCACGTCTCCTTGCTCAATTGCATCAATCACATCAAGCCCCTCAACCACTTTCCCAAAGCATGTATGCTGCCTGTCTAAATGTTTCGTGTTGGTGCGACTATGGCAAATAAAAAACTGTGAACCTCCTGTATCTCTTCCGGCATGAGCCATTGAAAGCACACCACGATCATGATACTGATTATCTCCATTTAATTCGCATTTAATGGTATAACCCGGACCTCCGGAACCTGTTCCGTTTGGGCATCCACCCTGAATTACAAACTCCGGAATGACCCTGTGAAATGTCAAACCATTATAAAATCCACTTTTTGATAATTTAACAAAATTTTCAACCGTCTTAGGGGCATCTTTTTCAAAGAAATCAACCTTCATTATACCTTTCTCTGTATGAATCTCTGCTTTATACATATAAATAGTTTTTTATTTTTTTGTAAAAGTAAATTAATTTCTGAAAATTAAAGGATGCCATCGAAAAAAATATTTTTAAGTTTAAAATTGGCTCTGCCCGGTAATTGGATGTTGAATGAACGCAGTTTCAAGTTTTATGCACGCAGTTTGGGTTTGTATGCACGAAAATATGCAGGAAGCGGTATTTCCGTATCGTTTTTATGCTTTTCGGTACCGTTACCCATATTTTCCAGATTGCCTTTCAGTTTTAGGTACTCTTTTTCCTTTATTTCTGCCATATGATTTTGTTTTAAATTGTTTAAACTATACTTCAAGTAGTAAAATAGAAACACTTTTAGAGATATGCAATTTTTTTTATTTTTTTATAAGATTTAATACTTATTTTTATAAATATATTACATATTTTTTGTTTTTTTTAATATCTTTCTAAAAAAATCATAAATTTGTAAAAAGCGGTTATTTAATTGAAATTTAAAACTTAAATTCCACTAAAATATATGAAAATCTATCAAAGCATTGGTCAGCTAATTGGAAACACACCATTGGTGTATTTGAATAATGTTACTACCGGTGTGGTAGCAAAAATTGCTGCGAAACTTGAGTTCTACAATCCTACTAGTTCTATAAAAGATAGAATTGCATGGGCAATGATTGAAGATGCTGAAAAAAGAGGTGTTATTACTAAAGATTCATTGATTATTGAACCAACAAGTGGAAATACAGGTATAGGTTTGGCAATGACTTGTGCAGTTAAAGGGTATAAACTTATTCTTACAATGCCAGAAAGCATGAGTGTTGAGCGAAGAAATATTGTAAAAGGATTTGGTGCGACCGTTGTGCTTACGCCCGCATCTATGGGTATGAAAGGTGCAATAGAAAAAGCTACGGAAATTGCAGAAAATACACCCGGGTCTTTTATTCCACAACAGTTTAAAAACCCTGCAAATCCTGCAATTCATAGGAAAACTACTGCTGAAGAAATTTGGAATGATACTGACGGAAAAGTAGATATTTTTGTTGCAGGCATTGGTACAGGCGGGACAATCACAGGCGTTTCGGAGGTTTTGAAAAGCAAGAAACCTACAGTTCAAGTAATTGCTGTAGAACCAGCATCTTCCCCTGTTTTATCAGGCGGAGAACCCTCTTCTCATAAAATTCAAGGCATAGGAGCCGGTTTTATTCCGGATATTCTAAACATTAAAGCCTATGATGAAATTATTACTGTTTCAAATGAAGATGCCATTGAAACCTCGCAACGACTGATGAAAGAAGAAGGAATTTTTTGTGGAATATCGTCAGGAGCCGCAGCTTATGCCGCTATTCATATGGCAGGCAGAGCAGAAAACAAAGGGAAACTTATTGTAGTTATCTTTCCCGATACCGGAGAACGTTATTTAAGCACAGATTTATATAAGGGGGTTTGAGGATATTGGTTTCCTTACGTTCAAAAAAAAGCCGGATAAACCGGCTTTTTTTTATTCTGTTTTTCACTCGGGTTTAGGGAGCAAAGCTTTTCTTGACAATTTGAATTTACCTGTTTTTTTATCGACATCAATAAGTTTTACTTCAATCTTATCACCCTCCTTTAAGACTTCTTCAACTTTTTCAAGGCGTTTCCAATCTATTTCCGAAATATGTAACAACCCATCTTTATTTGGTAAAAATTCCACAAATGCACCATAAGGTTGAATTGATTTTACGGTACCCATATATACTTCGCCAACTTCAGGTACAGCCACAATTCCCTTAATACGAGCAATAGCGGCATTTATAGAGTCTCTATTATCAGCAAAAACTTCAATAACACCAGTATCTCCAACTTCTTCAATTGTGATTGTAGCACCTGTTTTAGCTTGAATATCTTGAATAATCTTGCCACCCGGACCAATTACTGCGCCAATAAATTCTTTTGCAATAATAAGTTTCTCAATTCTAGGAGCATGTGGTTTATAATCTTCACGCGGTTGACTAATAGCTTCCATCATTTTCCCAAGAATATGAGCCCTGCCGGCTTTTGCTTGATCTAATGCTTTTGAAAGTACTTCAAAGGATAAACCATCAACTTTTATATCCATTTGTGTAGCTGTAATTCCTTTTGTTGTACCGGTAACTTTAAAATCCATATCGCCCAAATGATCTTCATCGCCCAAAATATCTGATAATACAGCAAATCTTCCGGTACTATCAGTAATCAAGCCCATTGCAATACCAGAAACCGGTCTGATGATTTTAATCCCTGCATCCATTAGTGCGAGTGTTCCTGCACAAACAGTTGCCATTGAAGATGAGCCATTAGATTCAAGGATATCAGAAACAACTCTGATTGCATAAGGATTATCGGAATTAACAGGAATCATGCGTTTCAAAGCACGGTGAGCTAGATTTCCGTGTCCCACTTCACGTCTGCTAAGCGATCTTGCAGCTTTTGCTTCACCTGTGGAAAATGGAGGGAAATTGTAATGCAGTGTAAATTTATCTTTTCCTTTAAACAGAGCCTCATCAATGATTTTTTCATCTAATTTGGTTCCAAGCGTTACCGATGTAAGTGATTGTGTTTCTCCTCTTGTAAATAAAGCAGAACCATGAGTTGCAGGTAAATAATCTACTTCACAGGTTATTTGACGAATTTCAGTTGTTTTACGACCATCGAGACGAATGCCTGCATCAAGGATTAAATTGCGCACAGCTTCTTTGTGAACATCATGGAAATAGCGTTTCACATATTTTGTTTTTTCTGCACGAAGTTCTTCAGGTATTGTTAAAAGGAAATCTTCTTCAACTTTAGCAAAAGCATCATTTCTTTCGTGTTTGTTGGCATTACCAAGTTTTGCAATATCATAAAGTTTTTGATAACATGCGTCATGAAGAGATTTTTCCAAATCTTCATCATTTGTTTCGTGGCAATATTCTCTTTTTACATCTTTTTGAAGTTGTTTTGTAAGCTCCATTTGAGCCTGACAGTGAATTTTAATTGCATCATGAGCAACTTTAATAGCTTCAAGCATTTCAGCTTCAGATACTTCGCTCATTTCACCTTCAACCATCAGGATATTGTCAAATGTTGCACCTACCATAATGTCTATATCCGCATTAGCCATTTCTGAAAAATTTGGGTTAATTTTAAATTTCCCATTTATGCGGGCAACTCTTACTTCAGAAATAGGTCCATTGAAAGGAATGTTCGATACAGCTAATGCAGCAGAAGCAGCCAATCCTGCCAGTGCATCAGGCATAATATCTTTATCAGCAGATATAAGATTAATTGTAACGAAGGTTTCAGCATGATAATTAGCCGGGAACAATGGACGTAACGCCCTATCAACCAACCTTGAAATCAAAATTTCGTATTCTGACGGTCGTGATTCGCGCTTCATAAAGCCACCTGGAAAGCGACCGGCTGCGGCAAATTTTTCTTTATATTCAACAGAAAGAGGCATAAAGTCAACATCTTCTTTTGCTTCACTTGCTGAAACAACAGTAGCAAGCAACATGGTGTTTCCCATTTTCACTACCACGGCTCCATCAGCTTGTTTTGCAAGCTTGCCGGTTTCAATGGTGATAATTCGTCCATCTCCTAAATCAATTTTTTTTTCTACAACATTCAACATATACTTTGATATTTATGATATATTTTAATAAATTAATAATGATTGCATTAAAAAGAAAAAGGCAACTTTGGTCATTGCCTTTTTCACTTTTTTTACTTACGTAGGTTTAGTTCTTTAATAATTGCCCTATACCTGTCAATGTGAGTAGCTTTCAGGTAATTAAGCAATCTTCTTCTTTTGCCTACTAAATGGATAAGTGCACGTTGTGTGCTGAAATCTTTTTTGTTGACTTTCAGATGTTCAGTCAGATTGTCAATACGGTAGGAAAATAAGGCAACCTGACCCTCTGAAGAGCCGGTGTCTGTATTAGACTTCCCGTGTTTTGTGAAAATTTCTTTTTTCTTTTCAGAATCTAAATAATTGTTCATAAAAAATATTTAACTAAAAATGAGTTGCAAAATTAGACATTTTTTTGAAATAAGCAATAGTAGATTAAAAATTTGCTTTTGAGGTTTCTACATGTTGTAAATATGAAGATATTTTATTGGTATAGCACAACAAATTCACCACTTTTCTGAAACAATTCGCCTTTAGAATCAACAAATCTAAGATAATATACATATGTGCCAAATGGAGCAAAGTTTCCACCTTTCATCTTGGCATCCCAGCCGGTAAAAGGATTTTCAGTTTCAAATATTTTTTCACCCCAGCGGTTGTAAATACCTAAAACGTATCCCTGTGAAGGATATATTACAGAAGGAAGAAATACTCTGTTTTCAGCTACATCGCTGTTTGGATAGATGCAATTAGGGACAAACACACGAGGATTTAGCACATCGCAAGCTTTAATAGACTTTGAATGGTTTTCTTTATGAAGTGGATTTAATGCACTATCTTCAACAGCCTCAATATAATAGCAGAACTCTCCCGTAAGCCTATTTTGAGAAGAGTACTGATTTTGTGTATAAAATGTGACATTATCAACAAAATATGGTTCAATTGAGGGATCAATAGATTTTACAAATTCAGTGTTGTAATCCTGCGCTGTTCGGTAAATATTATATTTTTTTGTACCACCAGCAAAGTCTCTGTATTTGTTCCATTTTAGCACAAAACTTAAATCATTATGTGATTCGGCACTCAACATCATCACACATGCCAGATTTGAGTTACGAATCTCTCGATTACAAACATCGGTAGCAACAAGTTTATAGCAGTACCCAGAATTTAATTCAAGGTTTTTATCATCATAAGTAATATTTTCGAGAGAACTAACCGGGAATGTGTTAATTTTATAAAACGCATCATTTTCAGAACTAGCTCGATATAGCGAATAATGATCTATTTCCGCTTGTTTATCTATTTGAAAAGAAACCTGCACCTCATCATCTGCTGTAACAGTTGCATAATCTGCAATCAGATATTGCGGTTCAACAGGAAGCTTTGTCACTACACAGGTTTGATTTGAATGCGAAATCAGACCGTCTGAACTAATAGCTTCCACATAGTAACAATATTGAACATTTGTTTGTAAATTGGAATGAGTAAATGAAGACTCGTTGCCAGAAACTTCGCCTAAATACTGATAGTTTGAACTTTGAGTTCTACAATAAATTTTATATGATGAGATGCTATCCCAACCTGTATAAGGATTCCAGTCGAGCAAAATAGAAGCAGAGCATCTGTCAAAATATGGAAACGCATACATAGTGCAATGCGAACCAACTAAAGGGACCATAATACTTCTGTTATGGGAAGAATCTTCTGCACAGATTGCAAAACATTCTGATTGTTTGAATGCTTGCGAATTTGGGACAATATAAGAGTTTGCTGATCCGGAAGCAGGTATGGGCAAAAGATTCCAAGCCCCACTAACTGGATCAGACATAAATATATCATACTGTTCAACATCAGGAGACGGACTAGAATCCCAGTAAAGAATAGCACCACCACTAATATTAGTAATATCAACCGTCACAAGTCGAAGCACAGGTGGATCAGGATTTATATTATCTTCAACATGCTGCGCTGAAAAGCTTTTGCACACACCAATAAATAAAAAAAATATTATGATAAATTTATTCATTCAATTTCATTTAATTACTTTCCTGCAACGATATAATACATTGAATCTTCGTGCAGATGTTCGTTTGCAAGTTTTTTTAGCTCTTTAGAATTAATGGTTCTTATGGTCTCTACAGCCTTATTAAAATAATCTACATTTAAGTTATATTCTTTTAATCCTTTGTATGCTTCAATTGTGGCAAAGGGACCATCGAAACCGCTCAACATTTCTCCTAACATATAATTTCGTACAAGAGCCAGCTCTTCGGCAGGAATCGATTCAGTTCTCAATTTCTTTAACTCAAATCGAATCTCTTTTATTGTGTTTTGTGAAACGTCAGCCCCTACTTCAGACATAATTGCAAACAAACCGGTATATTTCATAGGAATCATCCCTGAACCAATACCATAAGTGTAGCCTTTATCTTCTCTGATGTTTGCCATTAGCCGTGACCCAAAATAACCTCCAAGTATTGTGTTAAGCACTTGCATTCCAAGAAAATCAGGATGAAGCTTATTAAACAAAATCTTACCAACCCTAATGGCAGACTGAACAGCATCATCCTTTTTAATGAAATGATTTTTTTTCTTATCTGAAATAATTGCTATATCGGCTTTTCCCAATTTCAAAGGCTTGAGCCAGTCGTTACCGCCAAAATATTTTTCAATTCCGGAAAGTACTACATCATTAACTTTTCCAGCGATAAAAATCTTACAATTATTACTGCTGTAAAGGCGTGAATAAAATGATTTTAGTTGTTCAATATTTATACGATCAAAATCATTGGCGGTTGAAACTTTGCCATATGGATGATTTGTGCCAAAAAGTATCTCTGAAAATTTATTTCGTGCAATGGTTTTAACGGTACTAGCTTCAACAATAAATTTCTGTTTTTCTTTTTGTCTGATAACATTAAATTCTTTTTCAGGGAACACCGAATTTTTAAGAATATCATCAACAACCGGAAAAAGTTTATCTATATGTTTAGTAAGGGAAACAAATGTCAGCACTGCATTATGTTTTTCCACAGAAAGGTTTAGATGAGCCCCATAATAATCAAAAATTTCTGCAATTTTTTGTGAAGAATATTTTTTTGTTCCTTCATTGAGCATTAGATTTGTGAACATAGATTGCAGCAGATAATCTTGTTCCCAACTACCTGCCTGAAACACAAAATCAATTTTAACAATATCTTGTGTTCCTGCATTGATCGAACATACAGGTATTTTATTAGCTAGAATAAAATCATCTGCTTTCACAATGTCAATTGTCTGAATCTGTTGAAAATGTGGAGGTATTTTTCGATTTAATTTTTTCATGTTTTTTTTCAAATTTAGAAAAACCCCTTCTCAGAAGGTGGTAATGTAATGATTGCTTTGCATTAATATATTTATATTCGAAATCACAAGGTTTTTAGACACGAATTTCACGAATTATCACGAATTTTTTTCGTGCAAATTTGTGTAATTAGTGTCAGACTTTCGGAGAGCCCATATGGCTCATTATCAAAGCCCCCTCCTTAGAAGGGGGATATTTACTTTTTTTATTTTCTACACTTTTTTTGCATAATAATAAAGAGTAGAGCAATTCTTTGGTGTAAAAATCTTGTTTGCAATATCAGAAATTTGTTGAGCTGTTACTTTTCTGTATTTATCAACTTCGTTGTTCATCTCATCAGCATTGCCCAAAGATTCAAAATAAGCCAGATTCATTGCTTTGTTCAACACATTCATTTCAGATAGCACAAGATTTGCTTCAATTTTATTTTTTACTTTTTCCAGCTCGTGCGCTTTGATTTTATCTGATTTTATCGCATTAATTTCATCCATAATAGCCGCATCGGCTTTTTCCATTTTTACTCCACCGATTAATTTTCCGCTAAACACAAACAAGCCCGGGTCGTTGCTGCCTAATATGTATCCATCGATTTCGCTAAAAAGTTTTTTCTGTTTCACCAAATGGTAGAACAAACGTGATGATTTTCCATTTGACAATAAATCAGAAAGCAAATCAGTTGCATGATAATCAATATCATTTTTCCCACACATGTGAAATACTTTGTAGATGGCATCATAAGGGACATTGCTCTCAACAACAATTTTTCGTTCACTTCGTTGAATCGGTTCTTTTGGCAATTTGCGAATAGGCACATTTCGTTTTTCGATAGATCCAAAATATTTTTCAGTCAATGGTTTTACTTCATCGACTGTTACGTTGCCGGCTATAACGAGTATCGCATTATTGGGAGCATACCAACTATAAAAAAAGTTTTTAACCTCAGTCATTGTTGCATTTTGAATATGAGCCAATTCTTTGCCGATTGTTGACCACATATAAGGATGTTTTTTATATGCCAATGGTCTCAAATGCAGCCACACATCGCCATAAGGCTGGTTTAGGTATCGTTGTTTAAATTCTTCAGAAACTACTTGCCGTTGCACATCAAGACTTTTTTTTGAAAATGCAAGTTTTAACATTCTGTCTGAATCGAGCCAGAAAGCAGTCTCCAAATTTTCTTTTGGCAATGTGATATAAAAATTTGTAATATCATTATTTGTAAATGCATTATTTTCGCCACCAACAATTTGCAATGGTTTATCAAATTGAGGAATATTTACAGAGCCACCAAACATAAGATGTTCAAACAAATGAGCAAACCCTGTTCTGTTTGGATCTTCATCGCGAGCACCCACATTATATAAAATGTTAAATGCAACTAATGGTGTAGTATTATCATGATGAACAATTACACGCAATCCATTGTCAAGCGTGAATTTATCGAATTTTATCATATAAATAGCATGATTAATGTTTTTCAAAAATATATAAATATTTTCTACTATCTTTGCTAAAAGTAAAAAAAACAGAACCCGACCCGACGAACATCATTGAAAAATCTACAATAACGCATCTTCGTTAATTTAATATCAAATGATTAATTTAAAAACATTAGAATCATATCAATTCATACAAGGGGCTTTGCAAGTTGAAAGTATTTCTATGCTTAATGGAGCAAACTACTTTAGTGGAGAAAAGGTGATTCGATTCAGGATAAACCTGTGTACATATGATGAAGTTTATACAAATGCCATTGAAGGTTTTTTTGAAGATTTAAAAAATCTTATTCCTACGCTTTATCAGCATCGATGTTCATTAAAAAAGGTTGGCGGATTTTATGAAAGAGTAAAAGAAGGGACACTACTCGGCCATGTGATTGAACATGTAGCAATTGAATTGCAAACAATGGCAGGGATGGATGTTGGATTTGGGAAGACAAGGATTACAAAAGAAAAAGGTGTTTACAATGTAGTATTTAGATTTTTTGATGAAACAGCAGGCATATATGCAGGAATCGCTGCGGTAAATCTTGTTAATTCCATTTTGCAAAAGATACCATTTAATGTTACTGAAATTATTGAGAATCTAGTAACAATAAGGGAAATAAAGATGCTGGGATACAGCACACAAACAATTGTTGATGAAGCTGAAAAAAGGAATATTCCTTGGCTACGGCTTGATAAATATAATTTGGTGCAACTTGGTACTGGCAAATACAGAAAAATGATTCAGGCAACAATTAGTGGGGATACAAGCCTGATAGCAGTTGAGTTAACAGACAATAAATATAAAACAAACAGTATATTAAAAGAATATGGTGTACCTGTTCCGAAACGAATCCTTGCAACAAATGCAGATGAGGCGGTTCAATTTTTTAAAGAGTTGAATAACCCTGTAGTTATTAAGCCGTCAGTTGGAGGGTATCAAGGGAAACGAGTAAGTGTAAACCTGCAAGATGAAGCTACGATAAAATCTGCATTTGTTTGGGCAAAAGAATTTGATAATGATGTTATAGTGCAGGAATTTATTCAAGGGAAAACGTATAGAGTTCTTGTTATTGACGATAAACATGCCGCTACAGCATTGCTGGAAGCACCGCAAATAAAAGGAGACGGCATTCATACCGTGCAGGAATTGGTTGATTTGTTAAATACTGATCCATTGCGTGAAAAGGGAGATAAAGGAAAATTAAGCAAGGTCATTATTAATGAAGACACATTAAAAATCATTGGATTAAGGGGTTTTGTACTAGAATCTGTATTACCTGAAGGGGAAACTATTATACTTATTCATTCAGGGAATATGAAGCTTGGAAGCAGTGCTACAGATGTAACAGATGTAATTCATCCGTATAATATTTTTATCTGCGAACGTATCTGCAAGATATTAAACCTTAATGTAGGTGGCATTGATATTATCAGCGAAGACATAAGCAAACCATTGTATGAAAATGGTGCATGTATAATTGAAGTAAATGCTGCACCTGATTTTAGAATTCATTTGAATCCAACTATTGGAGAATCACGCAAAGTGCAGGAACAATTTATTAATATGTTGTTTCCAAAAGGAGCAATAGCACATGTGCCGGTAATATCCGTAACGGGTTCGTCCGGGAAAACATTGACTGCAAAAATCATAAAAAATGCACTTCAAAAATTGCAATACAACATTGGATTGGTATGCACAGAAGGGGTGTTCATCAATGAGAACTTACTGAAAGCTATGGAAGGTTTTGATCCGGCTTTAAATGAAGTTGTATTAAAGGATCCTTCAATTGATTGTGCCGTGATTGAATCAAATGTAGAAACAATTCTTCAATATGGATTAGGTTACAAATTTGCTGATATAGCAATTATTCTAAACCTTGATGAATCAAAAATTGAATATTACGAATATGATCACATTAAGGATATTGTTGATATAGCTTATGCTAAATCGGTTATAGCAGAAGAGGTATTTCCTAATGGATACACAATTTTAAATGCTGATAATGATTTAATTTTTGAAATGAGCGATCGGCTATACAGCAAAGTAGTCTATTTTACGTCGAATCCACTACATGAAGATGTTTTAATACATACAAAAAATAAAGGAATTGCTGTTGTGCTAAATGGAGATAAATTAATAGTTTACAATAACTTAATAGCAACAGAGTTGATGCATTTCTCGCAGATTCCGATAACAAGCAAATCTCAAGAGCCGTATTATAAAGACTGTATTCTTGGAGCTATTGCTGCGTTGGTGGTATTTGGAGTGCCATTGGAGCAAATAAAAGTTTTACTTTCAACCCCTGAATAGGTTCATCTCTGATTACACAAATTTACAAAAATTCATCAACTCTCTGTATTAGTTCTGATATGATTTTATCTTTATCCAATTTGCTGTTTTTATTTTTACAAAGCAATTGAATAAATTATTAAAAATCATCACAAAATTCATTATTTTATTAAGAATCAGTAACATTTTTTATTGATAAACACAGGCTTTTTTTTGATTTCATTTTTTACCCCAAAATCATAGTTGATATCATGTTAACAACCCCATTATTTTTTATATTTTTGAAAGCTGATTAGTCACCTAAATTTAAATACTACACACAGTTTTTAAAAGTCAATGATTACTCCAATTGTTGGCAAAACAGTTCCGGAGCCTTCATTTGCCAGAGCCCTTAAAATATATTTGTTTGGATCGCTTGAATTTATTTGTGGAATGCCTTGCGGATCAGTATTTACAATTGCATCCTGTTGCTCCGATTTAAAATTGTAGGCATTTTGTACGTCGAAATACAATTTTAAGGTATTTCGAGTAAAATAAAATGTTTTATCAATCCTCAAGTCAAGCTGGTGAAAAGGTTTGAAGCGTTTGGAATTTACCAGATTGTAATCCAGATATGGTTTTCCTTGCAGATCCCATGCTGCAATGTATTCTGATTTGTTTAAATCATATGGAGTATAGGGCAATCCGCCTGCAAAACGCCATTTTGCACCAAGGCTCCAATCTTTTTTGAATTTTTTACTTACAGTTATTATTAGCAAATGCCTGCTATCCCAAGATGATGGCGCATAATTCCCTTTTTTGTCTTCAAATTTGCTTTCAACATATGTGTATGAAATTAAAAGGTTCAGGTCTTTTGGAAACCGGTATTGTACTAGAAATTCTGCACCAAATGCAAGCCCCTGTGAATTTGAATTTATTTCTTCATTCCCCACTGCACCGAAGTCAGCCGATCGGTTTGCAAGGCTTATGGAATCTTTTACAGAAAATGGGTAGTTGTTGTATTTTTTATAAAATCCTTCAATTGTAATTTTAGAGTCATCTTTTGGTCGGAATTCCAATCCGCCAATTAGGTGGTCGCATTGAATATATTTCAGGTTGTTGTTCTTATTTATCAGTTCTCCGGCACTGTTTCTGTACCCAAGTGTTGTAAACGCGGGTAATTGATAGTATCGTCCTGAATTCAGGTTAAGACTTATTTTTTCGCTTAGCAGGAATGAAAGTGATGCTCTAGGCGAAATCTGGTTTAGCATATTTTTTGTGTTTGCGGAATAATCTGAAGCGTCTGTTCGTCCACCAATTGAAAACACTAGCCTATCATCAAAAAAATCTTTGCTTAATTGTGCGTTGAAACCCCATTTATTTAATTCGAGCAGCGATGCGTAGAATTGGGATATTTCACCGAATGCAGGAATGAAGTACTTCTGCATGGTCTTATTGGTGTATTTTGCGAATTCAAAATTTCCACCAGTGGCAATTTTTAGCCCAGTTATTATTCGGAACGTATTTTCGTAACGAAGTTTGTTCTCGCTTTCCTGTGAGTTGTAATCAAGAATTTTTTGTGATTCTTCCATTATGTTGTTTTTATACTTCAGGGTTCTATTATCAAGCATATTCCTACTGGCTACTATTGTTTGATAGCCTATATCGAAATAATTTTTATAAACTGCACCGATGGTGTAACTCCATTGGGAATATTCGGGAATGTAGCTTAAAATGTAGCGCTGGTTTTCTGTTGGATTTTTTATTGTGAGATCAAGTTTTGAGTTATCTAGTGATCCAACACTTACCACTGTAAGTTCATTGTGTTCATTAAATCGTGTACGTGACTTAAATTGATAGTCGTTAAATACCGGAAGGAAAGGTAGTCCAATTACTTTGAACAGGAAATTCAGGTAGCTTCGTCGCATTGAAATGATGAATGAGGATTTTTCGCCAAGTGGTCCATCAGCACAAAGTGATACTTCTGAAGCACCCAGTGTACCTTTAAATTTCAGTTTTTCTTTGTTGCCATCAATTTGCCGGAAGTTAAAAATTCCACTGAGTGCATTGCCTCTGTTGGCAGGAAAACCACCAGAATAAAAATTTACTTCACGAATAAAATCTGCATTCAGGATTCCGTTTGAACCGCCTGATGCACCTTGTGTTGCAAAGTGGTTGATGTTTGGTATTTCAACATCGTCGAGGTAAAACCTGCTTTCGCTTGGACTTCCTCCGCGAACAATCACATCGTTCCGGTTAACCGGGGTTGTTGCCACTCCGGGGAAGGATTGTATTACTCTTGAAATATCGCGGTTTGCACCAGGATTGTTTTCAATTTCTGAAATGCCAATGGTTTGTATCGAAACTAAACTTTCTTCTTTTTTCATGTACCTTGCAGCAGTTACTTCAACGGATGAAAGTTGTGTTACAATTTCTTTCATGGGAATATCAACTGTAGTCGTTTTTGCATTTATTACCCTAAATTCTTCTGTAATTGTTTTTTCAAAACCAACATAACTTGTTGTGAGTTTGTAGAAGCCTGGTTTTACATCTTTGAAAATATAATTTCCTTTATCGTCTGTTGTAGCACCATTTGTTGTTCCAGTTATGATAATGTTTACAAAGGGCATTGGATCGTTGTTTAGAGAATTAAATACCCTCCCTTTGATTATCCCTGATTGTGCAAAAATCAGGTTGCTATAGATGCAAAAAACAATAAAATATTGTATTAATCTCATGTTAATTTTTTTCTAAATGTAATTTCTAAATGTAATTGTACGCAGAAAATACAAATGCAAGAAAATTTGTATTATTAATTTACGAAAGTAGAGATAAAAATCATTTAAAAAAAACCTAAAAATATCTTCCCTTCTTTGGTTGATGTTGAGCGTGGTTGAAAACTAAATCCCAAAAAATCAAATTTTACCGTTTTAAATTTAGCTACTCTTCTTGCACTTTTACAGTAAACCATTTTCGTCTTCTTTTCATTAACTTCTAATTTACATTCTTCTAACCTTTTCTTTATAGCCTGTAAGACGTTTTCCGCTTCTTCCTGACTATCGCAATGCACAATGATGTCATCAGCATAGCGAACGAAACTTAAATGCGAAAATACCCCTCCAATCCATTTATCAAAAGCATAGTGCAAAAATAAATCGGCTAATAACGGGCTTATTACTCCACCTTGCGGTGTCCCCCTCTCCTTCTCTATAGCGTTTATTTCCGTCCTTATCTTCAATGGGTGCTTCAAGCTATCTTCTAATATACAACTGATGTTACATTAGCCCTTCCATGTTTACTCATGGTTGTTAACGGTAACTCCAACTGTATAACTTCAGTCCTTCGCTCCTCTCCCATTACAGAAGTTTCTTCACTACTACAACTGAATCAGCAATCGGGTTCGGTGCAGGCCATCGTTTTTGCGACCTTAGACCGGTCGCGTATAGCATAAAATTTTGGATTAACATTAAATGTCAAATTTTTGCGAATATCCAAAATTTTGTGCTTAGCGTATCAATCCCAGCAAAAATGAGGCTAGTACGATGTTAGCGTTTCGTGCGATTATCACTATTTTTTTTAACTTGTCTTCCTTTGTGCGGAGGGGCATTTTTATAATTTATTTTTGCAGAGGTTTGCAAGTTCTTTTACAAAGCTTGGGTTTTAAAGTTGATTTGTGGGGCTTTGATAATGTGCTTACAAATGCGTTGGATTAATTTCAATTTCTTTATTCTCATTATTTTCCCAATATTTATCCATGCTCCAATCTTTACATTTTTCTTTATTATACTCTAGTCTTATTGGAAGTTCATCAAGGTTAAAACCATTACGTTTTATTATATCAATACGCATAAAATTTTCTTCTGCATCCTTAATATTCTTCCCTAAAACAAAAAAATGACGATAACCTGAACGTGTCATAAAAACATACTCTTTCAGCCCTTGCTGAAATTTTAGTAAATTATAATTCTGTTCGTGTTCTTCTCTGTTCATTTTATTAGGAATTTACAAGTTTATAATATTTATGTTTAGAACAAGTATCTTTAATTTGTTCTGCATTTTCAATTCCAAGTTTAGGCAATTTTATGTTGAAGTAAAGAGCATAAACTAGGTCGTCAATATAATTTTTGAGTTGTAATTGATATTTTCTATCAAATGCAGAAAGTGATTTTAATTCAGAAATACTTCCTATATTATCATTACTGAATAAATCTAATTTTTTAATGTTAAGAACAATCCCTTGCACTAATTCAACATTATTTAATATTTTGCATTTCGCTTCTTTATCTTTATAGTGAATATATAAAGTAGTTCCAACAACTTTAACAGTTTCAAATTTTTG
>JAVHQG010000030.1:0-6326 GCA_036171035.1 Bacteroidales bacterium | reverse complement strand
TTATTAATTCGTGTTTTCTTACAAGAATTAATTCACTGAAAAATGTCATTGATCATTAAAGAAGAAAATTTGAAATCGCATATTTTCCGATAAAAAAATGAAATTAAAAAGTACATCGCTTTATTTTTTAAATAATTTTGCGCTACGAAATAAAAAAAATCCAAAAATGAGAATCCAAAGACAAACACAAGTAAAACCAATAGACGAAGAAAAATCTGTTGACTTATCATTACTGGACAATCTTATCAATAAATATAAAAACAAAAAAGGGAACATGATTCCTTTGCTGCAAGGTGCACAGGAGATGTATGGATTTATACCCCGAACAGTTTTTGAAAAATTAGCACACGATACTAATCTTAAATTAAGCGACATGTACGGAGTTGCGACATTCTATGCACAGTTCAGATTAAAACCTGTAGGGAAGCACGTCATAAAAGTGTGCCATGGAACGGCCTGCCATGTACAAAATGCAAACAAAATCACCGAAGCATTACGAGAAGCATTGCATGTTACAGATGGAGAAACCACAAAAGATGGACTATTCACTCTCGAATCAGTTGCCTGCCTTGGCTGTTGCTCATTGGCTCCCGTAATGATGATTAGCGGCAATACATTCGGGAAACTTACAGGTAAAGAGAGTGTAACTATTCTTCAAAATATAAAGATTCAAGAAAACAATTAATATTATTTGCGATTTAGAAAAACGATAAATGAATATGCTTCATTAAATCTAAAAAAGAATAAAAATGTCAAAAACAAAAGTTATTGTTGGGTTAGGAAGTTGCGGTATTGCAGCCGGTGCCAATAAAGTTTTCGAAAAATTAAAAAAAATTAAAACTACAGACAGACTTGATTTTGAACTAAAAAAAACAAGTTGCATTGGCATGTGTTATCGTGAACCACTTGTTGAAGTAATTGATGAAACCGGTTCTTTTTTATATGGAGAAGTAAACGAAACCAGAGCACTAGAGATCGTTGAACAACATATTAAAAACAATACTCCAATAAAAGATTATATTGTAAAATCAGATCTTTTTGAAACAAAAGAAGACTATTTTTTCAACCAACAAATTAAAATAGCATTGCGCCATTGCGGCATGATAGACCCTGAATCGATAAGCGATTATGAACAACAGGAAGGTTATGACTCTATCAAAAAAATTGCTTCAGAAAAAATAAGTCGGATAGAAGTCATTCAAACAGTTCTTGATTCGGGCATTCGCGGAAGAGGTGGCGCAGGATTTCCTACAGGATTGAAATGGAGGTTTGCAAATAATAACAAATCCGACGAAAAATATATCATCTGTAATGCCGATGAAGGCGACCCGGGTGCATTTATGGATCGCTCACTTCTCGAAGGAGATCCACATGCAATTTTAGAAGGTATGATTATAGGTGCCTATGCCATTGAAGCTACAGGTGGCGTTATTTATTGCCGAGCAGAATATCCGCTTGCTATTAAACGATTAAATATTGCCATAGAGCAGGCTCGTGAAAAAAATTATCTTGGAAAAAATGCTTGTGGAATTGACGGATTTAATTTTGATATTTACATAAAAGAAGGTGCCGGAGCATTTGTATGTGGTGAAGAAACCGCACTTATTGCATCAGTAGAAGGTGAAAGAGGGATGCCCCGTAAAAGACCACCTTTCCCAGCAGAGGCAGGGCTTTGGAAAAAACCAACCAACATCAACAATGTTGAAACATTCTCAAATATCCCCTGGATTATTTTACATGGCGCAAAAGAATATGCAAAATACGGCACAGAAAAAAGTAAAGGAACAAAAGTATTTGCTCTGGCAGGAAAAATAAAAAACTCCGGACTAGTTGAAGTTCCAATGGGCATTACAATTCATGATATTATTTTTAAACTTGGTGGTGGCATTAAAGATGGTAAAAGATTTAAAGCAGTACAACTTGGTGGACCATCAGGTGGCTGTATCCCTGAATACCTTTCTGATACAATCGTTGATTATGATTCAGTAAATGCAACAGGCGCAATCATGGGCTCAGGCGGGATGGTTGTGATGGACGAAAGCACTTGTATGATCGACGTTGCTAAATTCTTCCTTGATTTTACTCAAAAAGAATCTTGCGGCAAATGCACTTTTTGTCGTATTGGGACAAAGCGAATGCTCGAAATACTTGTAAATATAACCGAAGGAAGAGGCAAAGAAAGCGATATCGAAAAACTTGAAGAACTCGCAAAACAAATCAATAGCGGTTCTCTTTGTGGGCTGGGTCAAACAGCGCCAAACCCTGTACTAACAACACTAAAATATTTCAGAGAAGAGTACGTTGCTCATATAACTCACAAAAAATGTCCTGCAAAAGTATGTAAATCATTACTGACTTACGAAATTATTACAGAAAAATGTACAGGCTGCATGGTGTGTAAAATGAAATGCCCAGTGAAAGCTATTGATGGCGAACGAAAACAAATACATTTGATTAGGCAAAAGGACTGCACAAAATGTGGTGAATGCTATTCAAGATGCAAGTTTGAAGCAATTAAGCTTTCATAATATTACCATTGATTTAACATAAAATTAAAGATTCAAAAAAATATAAAAATGTCAAATAAAATCAATATAATTCTCAACGGTCAACCTGCAATAGGACAAAAAGGCGACACTATTTTACAAGTTGCCAAAAATTATGGTATCGAAATTCCAACTTTATGCAACGACAAAAGACTGGAACCATATTCTTCTTGTTATGTATGTGTTGTGGAAGTTCAGGGAATGAGAGGTCTGCAACCATCCTGTTCAACAAGAATTGCCGAAGGGATGAAAATTGACACACAAAACGAGAAAGTGATTACAGCTCGCAAAACAGCACTTGAACTACTATTAAGCAATCATTATGCTGATTGTATAGGTCCGTGCAAACAAACCTGTCCTGCCGGAGTTGATGTGCAAGGTTATATTTCTTATATTGAAAAGGGAATGTACCATGAAGCTGTAGAACTTATCAAAGAGACCAATCCATTACCTGCTGTATGCGGAAGAGTGTGTGTGCGCCCTTGCGAAGTAGCTTGCAGGAGAAATCTACTTGATGAAAATTCAGCTGTTGGCATCGATTACATGAAACGTTTTGCTGCCGATTACGATCTTGCTTCACCAAACAAATACAAACCTAAAATTAAAACAGCTACAGGTAAAAAAGTGGCTATTATTGGTGCAGGTCCAGGTGGATTATCAGCAGCTTTTTTTCTCCAAAAAGAGGGGCATCAGGCAGATATTTATGAAGCAAATCCAAAAGGTGGAGGCTGGCTTCGCTATGGCATTCCTGAATACAGACTACCAAACGATTTGTTGCAAAAAGAAATTGATAATATCACGGAACTTGGGGTAAATATTTTTTACAACAAGAAACTAGGTGAAAATATTAGTTATAAAGAATTAAAACAGCAATACAATGCTGTTATTCTTTCTATTGGATCACAGATAGGAACTAGCGTTGGATGTGATGGTGATGATGCAGAAAATGTTTTTCCTGGCGTTAATTTTTTAAAGCAAATGGAACTCTCTGGTGAAAAAATGAGTTTTTCCGGAAAAACTGTAGCTGTGATTGGCGGAGGGAATACAGCAATGGACTGTTGCCGTACATCTGTTCGATTTGGTGCAAAAAAAACTTATATCATATATCGCCGAACCGAAAAAGAAATGCCGGCAAACCCAATCGAAATACACGAATCAAAACTTGAAAGTGTAGAATATCTTTTCCTCACTGCACCCATAAAAATCAACAAAGATGAACATGGGAAACTAAAAACCATGACTTGCATTAAAATGGAACTTGCCGAACCTGATGCTTCCGGAAGGAGAAGACCTATTCCAATTGAAGGATCAGAATTTGATTTGGAACTTGATTTTATACTTGCAGCAATTGGACAAAAAACCACAATCAATTTTATTGAAGATGTAAATACTATTGCAAACGATGGCACATTAAAAGCAAGCAAATGGGGAGATATTGATGCAGATAAACAAACACTTCAAACTGGCATTAAGTCTATGTTTGCCTGCGGTGATGGAGTTACTGGTCCTGCTACTTTAATCGAAGCTATTTCACAAGCAAAAATTGCATCTCTCTCATGTCATCAATATCTTTCTGAATTAACAATCGAACCTGCAAAAAAAGAATTTTTAAGTAAACGCGAAAATTTTAAAAAACAAGACAAGCAAGATTACTTGGGCAAATTCGCAAAGCAAATGCGCAAAGAAATGCCGACTCTTGATATAAAAGACAGAAATAATTTTCACGAAGTTGAACTAGGATATGCAAGTGAAACAATTGCTGAAAACGAATCGCATCGTTGTCTTGAATGTGGCTGTACAGCTTATTTTGATTGCAATCTAAAAAAATATTCCACTGAATATAATGTTGACCAAAAAAAATACGAAGGAGAATTTAAAGAATACAATGTTGATTTTCGTCATCCATATATTGAAATAGATAACAACAAATGTATTCTGTGTTCTAGATGTGTCCGCATATGCAAAGAAGTTGTAGGGGCGAATGCGATAGGACTTGTAAATCGGGGATTTGACACATACGTGGCTCCATCTCTAGGCGACTCTTTAACAGACTCATCATGCGAATCTTGTGGTATGTGCATTTCAGCATGTCCAACAGGAGCAATCACTGAAAATTTCAGTTTCAAACCAGGTCCTGTAAAGCTTGAAAAAGCTGATACTATCTGTAATTATTGTTCTGTTGGATGCAGCATTTCACTACATCATAAAAATGGATTTGTAATGAAAGTTACAGGCAATGAAGGCATGATTAACAAAGAAGGCAACCTGTGTAAATATGCTAAATTTGGATACAATTACATCAATGATACTTCAAGAATCACAGCTCCATTAATTAAGAAAAATGGTAAATTTGAAGCAATCAGTTTTGAAGAAGCATATAAAATAATTACAGAAAATATTAAAAAAGTTAAAGCCGATGAAAATGCTTTTTATGCAGGTACACGTCTTACAAATGAAGAATTATATCTTATTCAAAAACTAGCCAGAGCAGCCGTAAAGACAAATAATATAAACAGCTTTGCAAACATTTATGGTGCATCAGGATTTATAAATAGTACAGAATCGAATGCACCTTTTGATCAGATAAAAAATGCAAGCAGAATTATTTTGTTCGGATCTGAGATCAATTCAGATCATGCAATAGTCGGATTTATGGTTCAACACACAAAATATTTTAAACACATTCCCGTTGACCTTGTTACAACTTGTGACAGAAGCTCTATGGAAGAAAAAGTTGATTCCATAATAAAAATCAAATCATACTGGCATTTTGTTCGAGCTTTAAACTATTTGTATCTCTCAAAAGAAATACAAAATTCAATGTTTATCAAAGATAATTGTACCGATTTTGATTCCTACAAAGAAGCACTACTCAAAGAAGATTACAACAATTTAATTAAAGCATCGGGCATTTGCTGCAAAGAAAAATTGGAAGAATTTGCTGAATTATACAATAACGAACTAAATGCAATTCTTATCTTTTCAGAAAAACAAATCAACTCGGCCACAAGTTTTGAATTAAAAAATCTTGCCCTAATCACAGGAAAACTGGGAAAAACTGCCAATGGCATTATTGCATTAAAAGCAAAAAATAATTCACAAGGAATCTTTGACATGGGTATCAGACCACATATTGGTGTAGGTGCTCAATTTGTAGATAATAAATCTTATGTAGAAAAAATAAAAAAAACATGGAAGATTACTGAAATGCCTGCTCCGGCTACTGAATGTCCACATAGAATGCTAGAATCAGGAAAAATAAAAAACATGTTTATTTTCGGCGAAGATCCAATTGGCTGTTCAACTGAAAAAGATAAAGTTTCAAAATGGTTTGCAAACACATCATTTATTTTGGTTCAAGATTATTTTTTGACTGAGACGGCAAGACAAGCCGACATGATTCTTCCGGCAAGTTTCCCTTTTGAAATAGGTGGAAGCTTCACAAACACACAAAAAATGATTCAAGAATTTGAAGCAGTATTACCATCAAAAATAGAGAAATCATCCATTCAACAATTGGTTGAATTAATGAATCAATTTGGAATTTCTAATGCGGTTAAACCAAACGAAATTTTCATGGAATCTATATCTATCCTTCCATCAGAAATCGAGAAAGCAAAGTTTAAGTTTGTGGACACTAATGAAAGTTCCACTAATTCATTTCATCACGGGTGTGATTCTGTAATGAAAATTTTTGAAGAAAAATTTGAATCAAACTTCAAAAAATAATTTCAAAGAATATTTTGTTTATCAAAAAATAAAACAACTATAAAATAAAAA
>JAVHQG010000029.1:0-25444 GCA_036171035.1 Bacteroidales bacterium | reverse complement strand
TAATTACAAGCTCCAGTACGTCATTCGTTTGATTTTACCTTTGAAGCCACCTTTAACATCAATAAGAACACCATTGGGGCTGCTAATAGATTCAAAATATTCTTCTGTAAGTGTTACATATTTTTGATGGGTTACTGCAACAATAATTGCATCATAATTTTTATCTATTTGTGGCGCAAGTTTAAATCCGTATTCGTGTTCCACCTCGTCAGATGAAGCATAGGCATCAACAACATCAATGTTTACCTTATATATCTTTAATTCATTAATTATGTCAATAACTTTTGAGTTTCTAATATCGCTGACATTTTCTTTAAAGGTAACACCCATAATAAGGACTTTTGAACCTTTAATGTTTTTGTCGTTGAAAAGAATTTTTTTTACAGTTTGTTCAGCGATGTATGAACCCATGCTATCATTCAAAGATCGTCCTGAATTTATCATTTGTGCATGATAGCCAAATTCTTTAGCTTTAAATGCCAGATAATATGGATCTACGCCAATGCAATGTCCTCCTACAAGACCGGGACTAAATTTTAGAAAATTCCATTTTGTGCCGGCAGCTTCCAGCACATCAAATGTGTTTATGCCCATTTTATTGAATATGATAGATAGCTCATTCATTAAGGCAATGTTCACGTCTCGTTGTGTATTCTCAATGATTTTTGCAGCTTCTGCAACTTTCATCGAGCTTGCTCTGTGTACGCCCGCTTGAATAATCATTTCATATACTTTTGCAACATTCTCTTTTGATTCTTCATCGCAGCCTGAAACAATTTTTCTTATTTTTACAAGCGTATGCTCTTTGTCTCCGGGATTGATTCTTTCAGGAGAATAGCCTACTTTAAAATCTTGCATATATTTTAGCCCTGATTCTTTTTCCAAAATAGGAATACAGTCTTCTTCTGTGCAGCCCGGATATACTGTGGATTCATATACTACATAGTCTCCTTTTTTCAAAACCTTACCTACCGTTTGGCTGGCTTTAATTACAGGTCCTAAATCAGGAAGGTTGTGCCTATCTATAGGCGTTGGCACAGCTACAATAAAAAAATGTGCCTGCCTTAAATCTTCAATGTTTGCTGTAAATAGTATATCGCAACCATCAAATGCCTTGGAATCAAGCTCTTTACTAGGATCCATTTTATTTTTCATCAACTCAACTCTTTCAGGTTTAATATCGAATCCTATTACAGGTACTTTTTTCGCAAACTCAAGCGCAATAGGCAATCCAACATAGCCAAGTCCTATTAATGCAATTTTTTTTCGTTTTGCTATAATCTCGTTATACATGTATTATTATTTAATTTTTTTACAAAATGGATGATAATCACCAATTCTCCCAATTGGTGTAGCATTTCTGATGTCGAACACTGTTTGTATTGATTTGCGTGTTTCTGATGTTTTAAAGCCTTCTCCTGCGAGAATTTTTTTGTAACTTTCAGTATGCAAATCAGTAAACCCATCGCTAAACTCAAGATTCTCGCCGTCAATCGAAATATTTCTATACGTTCTTTGATTTTTTAATCTAAGTTCGTCTGGAATCATGTTGTTGTCAATACTCAAAAACCAGCGGACATTTGCATGTTCAAGTTGCAGAAAGCCCGATGCTGTATCTGTATTTAAAACATGTACTTTGTTTTCTTTTACATCTCCAAAAATCCATGTAAGCATATCAAAAAAATGCACGCCTATGTTTGTGGCAATTCCGCCCGATTTATGCATATCGCCTTTCCATGAAAATCCGTACCAATTGCCTCTGCTTGTAATATAAGTGAGGTCAATATCATACATTATATTTTTTTTTGCGCTATCAATTTTTTTCTTTAGTGCAATTATAGAGGGATGCAGTCTTAACTGTAAAATATTAAAAATATTTTTCCCGGTTTCTTTTTCAAGTTCTATTAATGCTTCTACATTCCAGGGATTTAATACCAATGGCTTTTCGCAAATCGCATCGGCACCCACTCGCAAAGCAAATCGGATATGAGAATCGTGTAAATAGTTTGGTGAGCAGATACTCACGAAACGTGTGTGGACATTATTTCTTTTTAATTTATCGATATGCCTGTCAAATCTTTCAAATTCAACAAAAAAATCAGAATTTGGGAAATAACTATCAAGAAAGCCTACACTGTCGAATTTATCTAAAGCAGCAATCAGATTGTTTCCTGTTTCTTTTATTGCTTTTACATGCCTTATGGCAATGTATCCCGCAACACCAATCACTGCAAAATTATATGGAGAATGTGTGTCCAAATTATTTTGTTTTTTTTGAGACATGATTATCTTTTAATATATATACTTCTTTACTTTCAGGGCAAATTGCCTCTCCTGTGGTGTCAAATATTAGCTTTTGACCAAATTCACTCATCCAGCCTGTTTGTTTAGCGGGATTCCCAATAACCAGAGCGTAAGCTTTTACGTCTTTTGTAACTACTGCGCCAGCGCCAACAAAAGCGTATTCACCAATCGTGTTTCCACATACAATAGTAGCATTTGCACCAATGCTGGCACCTTTTTTTACCAATGTGGTCATGTATTGATCCCTACGGATCACAGCACTTCTAGGATTTATTACATTAGTAAAAACCATTGAAGGACCTAAAAACACATCGTCTTCACAGATTACACCAGTGTAAAGCGAAACATTGTTTTGAATTTTCACATTGTTCCCGAGAACTACTTTTGGCGAAACAACAACATTTTGACCAATGTTACAATGATTCCCAATCACACAATCACTCATGATATGGGTAAAATGCCATATTTTTGTTCCATTGCCTATGGTGCATCCAGTATCAATGATTACTGTTTCATGTGCAAAATAATTTTGGTTCATAGAGTTCAAAAATATATAAAATTTTTAATTTATTATATTCAATATATTACTTGATGTTGAAAAAATGAATAATTTGATTGGTAATATATTCAATTTGTTCATCACTTAATTCTGTATGCATTGGCAGTGACAGTACTGTTTTACAAAGTTTCTCGGTTACAGGGAAATCACCATTTTTATATCGGTTATCTGCATATGCTTTCTGCAAATGAAGTGGAACAGGATAATAAATCATTGCAGGAATTTTTTTTGATTCCAGAAAGCTTCTAAGAGCATCTCTAGTCTCTCCTTTAACAAGGATAGTATATTGATGAAAAATATGTGTTGAATTTTTACTACGTGTTGGTGTTGTTATTTCTTTACAGTCTTTTAAGGCATTGTCATATTTTTTAGCTGCTATTTGCCTTGCTTCATTATAATTATTCAAGTATTTAAGCTTCACTTGTAAGACCGCTGCCTGAATTGTATCTAATCTTGAATTTACACCTATGTCGTCATGATAATAGCGAACCTTCATGCCATGGTTAATAATTGATTGTAGCCTGTTCCCAAGTGAATCGTCGTTGGTATATAATGCGCCACCATCGCCAAAACAACCAAGATTTTTTGATGGGAAAAATGAAGTACAGCCTATTGTTCCCATTGTTCCGGCAAATGAATTATGTCCATTTGAATGAAAATATTTTGCTCCTAGAGCTTGTGCTGTATCTTCAATCACATGAAGTTTATGCTTTTTTGCAATATCCATTATTGCATCCATATTTGCACATTGACCAAATAAATGTACCGGGATAATCGCTTTGGTTTTATCTGTAATGGCTTTTTCTACTTTTTCCGGATCAATATTGAATGTGTCGGGACATACATCTACTAACACCGGCGTTAATCTTAATAACTTAATTACTTCAACTGTTGCAATAAATGTAAAATTTGCTGTAATGATTTCATCTCCGGGTTGAAGATTCAGTGCCATTAGCGCAATTTGTAGTGCATCAGTACCATTAGCGCAAGGAATAACATGTTTTATTCCTAGATAATTTTCCAAATCGTTTTTAAAGTTTTTTACCGCAGAACCATTGATAAATGAAGTGGTTTCAATAACTTCCTGAATAGCAGTATCTATTTCGTTTTTAATTTTCTTGTATTGACCCTGCAGATCAACCATTTTTATTTCAGTCATTGCCTTTTTTTTAAAGGTATCAAAGATAGATTTTATTTGGGAATTGTAGCCGTAATCTTTTTAAAAAAACTAATTTTGCATTTGGTAATTATATGTTTTTAAATGTATTATATTTTTCATGCAACGATCAGATATAGAGCTTACAGCACCTGTTGGTTCCTTTGAGTCCCTAATGGCAGCAATTCAAGGAAATGCAGATTCTGTTTACTTTGGAGTAGCTCACTTGAATATGAGATCAAAGTCATCTGTAAATTTTACTTTAGATGATTTGACGAAAATTGTTTCGATTTGTAAGGAGCATAAAATAAAAGCTTATCTAACATTGAATACCGTTGTCTTTGATGAAGAAGTGGAGCTTTCAAGGCAAATTATGAATGCAGCTAAATCAAGTGGAGTAAATGCGATTATTGCATCAGATCAGGGGATTATTGCTTATGCTATGTCAATTGGATTAAATGTACATTTATCAACACAACTAAACATTAGCAATACGGAGACACTTCGGTTTTTTGCCCAATATGCTGATGTAATGGTAATGGCACGTGAACTTTCGTTGAAACAAGTGGCAGTTATTACAAAAAATATTAAGGAACAAAATATTAATGGTCCTTCAGGCAAACCGGTTAAAATCGAAATTTTTGCACATGGTGCGCTATGTATGGCTATATCAGGGAAATGCTATTTAAGTCTGCACGAAAATAATCATTCTGCAAATCGTGGCACATGCCTGCAAACGTGTAGAAAAGCGTATATTGTAACGGCAAAAGAGACAGGTAGTGAGCTTGAAATTGACAATGAGTACATCATGTCACCAAAAGATTTGTGTACAATTGGGTTTCTTGATCAAATAATAAATTCTGGTGTTACAGTATTGAAACTTGAGGGAAGAGCTCGTGCTCCTGAATACGTGAAAACTGTTACACAGTGCTATCATGAAGCGATTGAAGCATGTTGTGATGGATCATATACATCAGAAAAAATAGCAATTTGGAATCTAAGACTTTCTCAAGTATTTAATCGTGGTTTTTGGGATGGATATTATCTTGGTAAAAGGATTGGGGAATGGAGTAATAAATATGGATCTGTGGCAAAAAAACGTAAAGAATATATAGGAAAGGTTATCAATTATTTTTCTAAACTCAAAGTTGCTGAAATCCTAATAGAAGCTGGTAGTCTAAATGTTAATGAAGATGTATTAATTATTGGATCAACTACTGGTGTTGAAGATTTAAAAGTTGAGGAGCTACGTGTGAATCTTGTTAATGTGCAACTTGCAAAACAGGGGGAGTTGGTTTCATTACCAGTAACACAAATAGTCAGGAGATCAGATAAAATATATAGGCTGGTCGATACAGACGAATAATAAAAATTTATGTTGTTATTTTCCTTTCCCGGTAGTTCCAAATCCACCAATACCTGTTCCTCCAATGTTTGGACTGTTCGTATCGGCTCCTATTCCTATTTTTTGATATTTTGAAGAGTTTGCTGCATCAATTTGAGACAGGAGGTTAACCATTCTCACTTTTTCATCGGGATAGGCTTCAGAAAAAATATTTACAATTTCATCGGCTTTTGCAGTAAATAATATCTGCATTAAAAAAGATCCTGGTTTTGATGCGTGAATTTTTTTAAGCTCGTCTAGACTTTCAGCAATGGCTGCACGCCCTTCTTGAGGCTTTTCTGCCATCTGATCTAAACCTTGCCTGTGGTAAGTGTATAGGCATTCTCTGATAGGGCTGTATATGTCATTTAATAAGTTTTCAATTAGCCAATAACGATTTTTCAAATCCTCAAAAGCTTTCCAGCCCTTTTCGGTGGCATTTTGCGCATTGTTCACGACTTTCTCTGCTTTCTGAAAATACTCATATCCTCCTTTTGAAGAAAAGGTGTCGTAATCCAAACCAATTATTAAATATGCATAGTATGCCAGAATAGAGGTAAGATTTGACATATTTGTGGATTCACTGAATTCTAACGGTTGATATTCAACATATTTGATATGGAAATTTGGATCCATATGATTAAATATAATTGACGTATATGAAGTATTAAAAATTGGACGTGTTGATTGAATCTGAATTGTTCCCTGGAATTCGTCAACTGAAATTTGCGACGTAAGATTAATTGTAACATTGCACTCAATTCGCTCTTCATTACTATAGATATGATCTGTCCATTTTTTATTATTTAAAAATTCATATATGGCTGTTTGTAGGGTCTCAAACATTTTAACATTTGTGCCTTGTATTTGTTGATGTGTGACCTGTACACGACAATGCAATTCTTGTGCTTGCAAGAAAACAGGGACTATGAAAAATATCATGAATAGACTTTTCAGCATATATTATAGCAAAGTAACGATTTTTTTTACAATATCTTCTGCAACATCAGATTTTGTTTTTAACTCGTATTTTTCAATTTTATTGTTTTTGTCGATGATAGTAATTCTATTTGTATCGTAATTAAATCCTGCACCCTTATCGTTTAAAGAGTTTAATACAATAAAGTCAAGATTTTTACTAATCAGCTTTTTTTTAGCATTTGCTATTTCGTTGCTGCTTTCAAGGGCAAAGCCAATAAGTATTTGGTTTTTATTTTTCAGCTTGCCAAGTTCTGAAGCGATATCTTTTGTTGGTATAAGATCCAAATGAATTGTTTCTGACTGCTTTTTTATTTTTTCAGATGATTTTGTAGTAGGAGTATAATCAGCTACTGCAGCGGCCATCACTGCTCCATCTGCATTTTTGAATTTATTTATAGTATTTGTACACATTTCTTGCGCTGACATAACCTTTGTAACAGTGATATTTTTATGCAGAGCTTGAATATTCACGGGACCACTAATCAGAGAAACGGCGGCACCCTGTTCAGCCAACGCCTCAGCAATGGCATAACCCATTTTTCCGGAAGAATAGTTTCCAATGAATCTTACGGGATCAATATTCTCAAATGTTGGTCCTGCTGTGACTATAAAGCTTTTACCTTTTAGAATATTTTTCGGAAGGAAGAAATTTATTACAGCCTTAAGAATATTTTCGGGTTCTTCCATTCTTCCTTTTCCCTGTAATCCACTGGCTAGCTCGCCTTCAGGAGAATTAATAAATATTGAATTTCTTGTTTTAAGTTCCTGAATATTATTACGTGTAGCTGCATGTAGAAACATGTCTGTGTCCATTGCAGGAGCAAGCATAACAGGACAGCGAACTGATAGATAAGTTGTAAGCAACAAATTATCACATATCCCATGTGCCATTTTAGCAATAGTGTTTGCAGTTGCGGGTGCGACCAACATTAAATCTGCCCATATTCCCATATCAACATGGCTGTTCCACTCCCCATTATCAGGATGAAAAAAATCACACAAAACAGGATTCTTTGAGAGGGGTGCAAGGGTTAGGGGCGTAATGAATTCTTTAGCAGCAGGAGTCATTACAATTTTAACTTCAGCACCTTCTTTTACCAAAAGACGAGTAAGCGTAGCAGCTTTATATGCGGCAATACTTCCCGTAATTCCTAATATTATTTTTTTATTTTTTAACATCTTGCAAGAACAAAAAAGCAGCCTTAGGCTGCCTTTATCTAATTTAATGTTCTCCCGGGATATACTTTAAGTGCTTGCGCCAAGCATTCCATTGCATGTTTTAAGTCGTCAACTTTTAGTACATACGCAATTCGGACTTCATCTTTTCCAAGACCTTTGGTTGAATAGAAACCTGTTGCCGGAGCCACCATAACGGTTTGATCGTGGTATGAGAAGTCTTCAAGAAGCCACTGTGCAAATTTATCAGAATCATCTATGGGAAGTCTGACAATGCTATAGAAAGCTCCTTTGGGTTTCGGACAAAACACACCTTCCATTTTATTGAGTGCTTCAACAACAAAATTCCTACGCTCAATATATTCTGCGTACACTTCGTCGAAATATGATTTTGGTGTATCAACAGAAGCTTCTCCAATAATTTGCCCTATTGATGGAGGACTTAATCTTGCTTGTGCAAATTTTAAAACGGTCTTTAAAATTTCTTTATTTTTTGTGATAAGTGCACCTATTCTTACGCCACACTCGCTATATCTTTTTGATACAGAATCTAACAAAACCACATTGTCATCAATGCCATCAAGTTGCATCACTGAAAAATGGCTATTCCCATCGTAGCAAAACTCTCGATATACTTCATCAGCAAACAGATATAAATCGTGACGTTTTATGATTTCACGAAGTTTTAAAAGTTCTTCTTTAGAATACAAATATCCGGTAGGATTATTTGGGTTACAGATAATAATGCCTTTTGTTTTTGAAGTAATAAGTTTTTCAAATTCACTTATATGTGGCAATGCAAAACCATCTTCAATGTGTGATGTTATTGGTTTGATAATGATACCTGCAGCAATAGCAAAACCATTATAATTTGCATAAAATGGTTCCGGAACAATCACTTCATCTCCGGGATTCAGACAGGATTTGAAAGCAAACGTAATTGCTTCAGAACCTCCTGTTGTAATCATGATATTTGTGAAATCTATATGAATACCTATGTTATTATAATAGGTAGCAAGCTTCTTTCTGTACGATTCGTTTCCTGCAGAATGGCTATACTCAATAACTTTTAAATCGATTTTTTTTATAGCATCGAGTGCTACAGCCGGAGTTGAAATATCTGGTTGACCGATATTCAAATGATATACCTTTTTACCGTTACGTTTTGCTTTTTCAGCATACGGAACAAGTTTCCGAATAGGAGATTCGGGCATTGATTTGCCCCTTTCTGAAATTGAAGGCATTATTTATTGATATCAAATGAACCACCCGACGAAGGCAGAACTACTATTTTTTCTCGTCTTGTCTTTCCGGAGCGTCTATGTCGCCTTTGATTGTGAGAGAAATTGGGTCGTTCTTTGCGTTTGAAGTAACAGTGATTGATTTAGTAAAAGCACCTGTTCTCTTTGAATCGTAACTGATTTTAATTTTTGCAGATTTACCTTTTTTAACTGGACCAATTTCCTGCCATCCTTGTGCTATTGTACAACCACATGTGGGTCTTACATTTGTGAGAACGAGGTCGTTTACACCAGTATTTTTAAATTCAAATTCGTAGGCACAATCGGCACCATTTTTTAATTTACCGAAATTATGTTCAAGAGTAGTGAACGTGATTTCGGATGCTTTAGGATCAGTTTTAGGGTCAGTTTTTTGCTCTGTGTTAGGGGATAGTGTTGTTTGAGAAAATCCCAAAGCTGCACAAAAAAGTAAGATTAAAGTTACAAAATAAGCTCTTTTCATGATATTAAATTTTATTATGTTTCTACAAAATTATATAATTAAACCGGATCTATAATGTTTTAACAAAAATTTAACTATCTGTAAGGATTAATCAGCAGAGATACCTGCACATAAATATTCTCTATTCATTCGTGCAATATTAGAAATAGAAATACTTTTTGGGCATTCGGCTTCGCATGCTCCGGTATTTGTACAACTTCCAAATCCCAACTCATCCATTTGTTTTACCATTGCAAGAACTCTTTCTTTTGCTTCAATTTTGCCTTGTGGCAGTAAAGCAAACTGAGAAATTTTTGCAGAAACAAACAGCATAGCAGAGGCATTTTTACAAGCAGCTACACATGCCCCGCAACCAATACAGGCGGCTGCATCCATAGACAAATCTGAATCACGCTTATTGATAGGAATGGCATTACCATCAGGAATCCCTCCGGTATTAACAGAAATATATCCACCTGCCTGAATAATTTTATCAAATGCGCTTCTATCAACCATTAAATCTTTAATGACAGGAAAAGCTTTTGAACGCCATGGTTCAATAACAATTGTATCTCCGCTGTGAAATTTTCTCATGTGGAGCTGGCATGTTGTTACCCCATCATCAGAGCCATGTGGTCTGCCATTGATATAAAGACTGCACATGCCACAAATTCCTTCGCGACAGTCGTGATCGAAACAAACAGGCACTTGAACCTTGTCAACAAGCTGTTCATTCAATTGGTCGAGCATTTCGAGAAACGAGCAATCTTCTGAAATATTTGCAATGTTATATGTTTCAAATTTCCCTTTTGCGGAGACATTTTCCTGACGCCAGATTTTTAGTGTAAAATCCATAATTTTATAATTATTTTTTCATTTTGCTATTTGCTATTTGCTAACAGCTATTTGTAATTTCTTGCTTTTACTTCAATATTTTCATAAACCAATTCTTCCTTATGAAGCTCTGGTATTTGATCATCGCCTTTATACTCCCATGCAGAAACATACATAAACTTATCATCGTTACGTTTTGCTTCGCCCTCTTCTGTTTGATGTTCTATTCTGAAGTGGCCACCACAGGATTCTTCTCGACTAAGTGCATCACGTGCAATTAATTCTCCTAATTCAAGAAAATCGGCTACTCTCGAAGCCTTTTCCAATTCCGTATTTACGCCACTTAAGTCACCAGGTATGTTAACATTGCTCCAAAAGCGTGCTCTGAGTTCGCCGATGCTTTCAATTGCTTTTTTAAGACTTTGTTCTGTACGTCCCATACCTACATTATCCCACATAATTTTACCTAATTCTTTATGAAATGTGTCAACGGAATGTTTTCCATGGATGGATAATAACTTCTGTAGTTTTTCTTTTACTGCTTTTTCGGCTGCAGCAAATTCAGGCAAATCGGTTGAAATACGAGGTGTTCTGATTTCTGCTGCTAAATAATTTTGAATGGTATATGGTAATACAAAATATCCATCTCCAAGACCCTGCATCAAAGCTGAAGCACCTAGTCTATTTGCTCCATGGTCTGAAAAATTAGCTTCGCCTATTGCATAAAGACCCGGGATTGTAGTCATGAGCTCATAGTCAACCCAAATTCCGCCCATTACGTAATGTGTAGCAGGGAAAATCATCATCGGCGTTTCATAGGGATTCTCATCAACAATTTTTTCATACATTTGGAAAAGATTGCCATATCTGGCTTCAATTACATCTTTTCCTAAACGTTGAATAGCTGAAGCAAAATCAAGAAAAACAGCAAGACCGGTATTTCCAACACCAAAACCTGCATCGCAACGTTCTTTTGCGGCTCTTGACGCAACATCTCTAGGTACTAAATTTCCAAAAGCAGGATACCTTCTTTCCAAATAATAATCCCTGTCTTCTTCTTTAATGTCTTTTGCTTTTATTTGTTTGCTTCTGATTTTTTCAACATCTTCCTTTTTCTTTGGAACCCATATTCTTCCATCATTACGAAGACTTTCGCTCATCAATGTTAATTTTGATTGATAATCGCCATGAACAGGAATACATGTTGGATGAATCTGCATGTATGCAGGATTTCCAAAGAATGCACCTTTTTTATAAATTTGCCATAGGGCACTTCCATTTGAGTTCATTGCATTAGTAGAAAGATAATATGTGTTTGCATATCCACCTGTAGCAATAACCACGGTATGTGCAGCGTGCCTTTCAATTTCTCCGGTAACCAGATTTCTAGTAATAATTCCACGGGCTTTACCATCAATCATAACCAAATCAAGCATTTCTCTTCTGGTAAACATAGTTACATTTTTCCGCTTGATTTCTCTGCTAAGTGCGCTGTATGCACCAAGTAAAAGCTGCTGTCCTGTTTGTCCGCGTGCATAAAATGTACGAGAAACTTGTGCGCCACCAAACGATCTGTTGTCGAGCAATCCACCATATTCTCTAGCAAAAGGAACGCCTTGTGCCACACATTGGTCAATAATGCTGTTACTCACTTCAGCAAGTCTATAAACATTAGCTTCTCGGGCCCTATAATCGCCACCTTTGATAGTATCATAAAATAAACGATACACGCTATCGCCATCATTCTGATAATTTTTTGCAGCATTTATACCACCTTGAGCAGCTATACTATGAGCCCTCCGAGGGCTATCTTGAATACAGAAAACTTTCACATTGAACCCAAGTGCTCCAAGCGATGCAGCAGCAGAGCCACCAGCTAATCCTGTTCCTACAACAATAATATCAATTTTACGCTTATTTGGAGGATTTACAAGATTTTGTGTTGCTTTATACAATGCCCATTTTTGTGCAATCGGACCTTTAGGGATTTTTGAATTTAATGTTGTCATATAAAAGTTTAAAGTTTAAAGTTTCATGTTTAATGACTGATGACTGATGTTTTTTAAACAGAAACAATATTATTTAAATGTAAAAAAAATAACTAATGGAATCAGGCTGAATCCTACAATAATAACAAGTGCATATAATTTACCGGCAGCTTGAATAACCGGAGTGTATTTATTGTGGTTTAATCCAAGTGTTTGAAATGCAGACTGGAATGCGTGAAAAAGATGAAATCCAAGTATGAAAAAACAAACAACATAAATAAGTACAAATGAAGCCATTTTAAATTTAGCAATTACAAGACTTGCCATATCTTCCATTCCGTTAATTTCCATTACTTGATCTTTAAAAAACTTTGCTTTAAAATAAAAATCCGTGAAATGTAAGACAAGAAAAATAAAGATACATACTGCTGTGTGAATCATATATTTTGAAAAAAAGGAGGTCTGTGAATTGTTTGTTTTTGCATAGCCTACAGGACGGGATTTCCAGTTTATAAGTTGTAGATACAACCCATAAATAACATGTAAAAGTAGTCCGGCAAAAAGGGTTATTTCCATTATTTTTATTAGCTTATTTTTTGCCATAAAGTTAGCCGCTACATTAAATGCATGGTTGTCAACAAAAATTAATAATGAATTAATGCCTAGATGAACCAGCAAAAAAACCACAAGAAACAAACCAGCCAAAGACATAACGAGTTTTTTGCCAATGGAAGATGTTAGAAAATTGCTCATAATCGGAATAGATTAAAAAATGATTTATTATTATTTGGAAATGCGAAATAACATAAAAATAGATTTATAAAAAAGGAAATGACAAAAAATTTATTTTATTTTTTTTAATTGCTTGTGATTATATGTGTTGAGAGTTAAAAAATAATAATAATTTTGTAACGTATTATCTCAATAAAGGCAAAATGAAAAATGATTATTTAAAACAAGTGCGTGAGTTGTGGCCAGAATTGGAATGGATTAAGAATGACAATTTGCGTAAACAAACTACAGAAACATGGGCGTTGGCATTGGAAAAAAGTGTGCTTACTCCACAAGATTTAAACACAATTCCATTTACATTGCTGTGTGAACCTGATATGAATGTTTCATTCATGGCTCATAAACGCTCTGTTGTCCATTTATCAAAACTTAGTGGCGAAAAAATGATGGAGTTCTTCAAAAGTGATTTACCAATCAATATGGACACATTAATTGCAGGAGCCATTCTTGCTGATGTTGGGAAGCTTTTGGAGTACGAATTAAAAGACGGTAAGGCAATACAGGGTTGTTACGGCAAATATATAAGACATCCTTTTTCCGGCGTTTCACTGGCTGAACAATGCGGAGTTCCTGCTGAAGTGTGTCATATTATTGCGACTCATGCACATGAAGGCGACATGGTTAAACGCTCTGTTGAAGCATACATTGTACATCATACCGATTTTATGACATTTGAACCATTTAAAGAGAGACTGAAGGTATAGGGCAAAGGATAATGGATTTACCCATTTGGTCGAAATGGTTGTGGTGAGGCGATGAGAAAAATTGTTAGTGATAATACGATAATCAATGAATTATAATTAATTTAAAAATCATAACTAAGAAATGGAAGATTCCAAATTATTTTTAAAAGGAAAAATTGTTAGTGTGTTACCGATTGAGAGTGGACAAGGTTCGGGAAAGCCATGGAAAAAACAATCCTATATTTTACAGACAACATCATTTGATAAAAAAGTGTGTTTTTCGCTATGGGGCGATAAAATTGATGAGTTTAAAATCAAAGAAGGAGCAAGCCTCATTGTACATATAAATATTGAAAGTCGAGAGTACAACGGGAGATGGTACACTGATATTAAAGCATGGAAAATTGAACTGGAAGGAGTTAAACCATCAGCAGAGCAGGAACCTCCCGAAAAAGAAGATAATAGCCCATTTGTTGAGGACATTGGCGATTTACCATTTTAAAAGTAGTTAACTAGTGTCAGCAAGAAAACGCCAATAATTTCGTTAAACAACCCACAAGCTCGCTCATACTGTTACTAGCAGTATGCCGGGTTTTGAAAACAGTCATTTACAAAAGTAAACTCCTGACTTTCAAAACATCGAAAGCCTTAAACTCGGACACTATGAATCAGACACTGACTTTATGGACGAACACTAACTATTTGCAAAATAGTATAGTATTATATGCTTGCTATACTATGCTTAGGCTTAATTTGTATAAACGTTTTGAAAATCTAAGGCGTAAATCCGCAAATTATACCAGTGTACAGTAATACTTATAGTTGAAATACATTTTAATGAAAATAAATACTGAAAAAACTCATATAAAAAAACAGGTTCAGGTAGATGTACGGTATCTGAAGATGGCTAAAATTTGGTCAGAAAATTCATATTGTAAACGCAGGCAGGTTGGTGCACTATTAGTAAAAGATAAAATGATTATCTCTGACGGATACAATGGGACACCTTCCGGGTTTGAAAATCAATGCGAAGATGAGTACGACAAAACAAAATCATACGTACTGCATGCAGAAGCAAATGCTATTACGAAAGTGGCAAAAAGCAGCAATAGCAGCGATGGAGCTACACTGTACATTACTTCTTCTCCTTGTATTGAGTGTGCAAAACTGATAATACAGGCTGGTATCATACGAGTGGTATATGCTGAACTATACAGGTTGGATGATGGAATTCAACTACTAAAAAAAGCTGGAATCGAAGTAATGCTTTTGGGCTTTGACTAATGTCAGAAATAACTACACAATTTTTCTGCCCACTCTAATGTAAAAACACTTATGGTTAAACTCTTCAAAAAAAGTATTCCAATTATTCAATCTGAAAAAGATCGCCGAGTTTTTATTATTTATTTCTTCTCATTTATCGGTATCATATCACTCTTGTTTTTTGGGATAAAAGGGATAATGGATGGTCGGTTGATGTATTGTGTTGTCATTTTTTCATTCTTTATTGTAGCACTTGTCAATGTGTTTTTCTTTTGGATAAGGCAACGGCTTGTATTTGCTTCATATATGGTTATATTTTTGATGTTTGTGCTTGAGCTTGCGCTGTTTGCTTTTTTAGGACATGGAACAACCGGATTGTTTTGGTATTACGTGTTTCCACCGCTGGCAATTATGCTTTTTGCAAATAAAAAAGGTACCATTATTTCGGTAGTTTTAGGATTGTCAACAATTCTTTTGTTAAGCTTTCCAAAAGAAATCATGGTAAATGATTATTCAAACGAAATAATCATTCGATTCATATTTACATATGCGGTAGTGGTAGCACTGATAAATATTTATGAATATTCAAGAATAAAAGCACATAATGCTTATTTAAAGGCTCTTCATGAGACCAATGTGAAAAATGATGAGATTACGAAACAAAAAGAAGAACTGCGCTCAAAAAGTGAACAGTTGTCGATTTCAAATAAAGAGTTAGAACTAAAAAATATGCAGATTATTGATAGTATTGAATATGCAAAATTAATTCAAGAAGCTATTCTGCCATCAAAAAGCACTTTCGATGAAAATTTTTCAGAATCATTTATTATTTATAAACCAAAAAACATTGTAAGTGGAGATTTTTACTGGCTTCGGACAAAAGACCGATATATTTATTTAGCTGTCATCGATTGCACGGGTCATGGCGTTTCTGGTGCATTTATGAGCATGATAGGGAACACTTTACTCAACGAAATTATATCTGATACTGTTTGTAGAACCCCATGTGAATTATTGAATGAACTAAATAAAAAAATATTTTTTGCATTAAAGCAAGGAGGTGAAAATTTAGATTCCGACGGCGATGGAATGGATCTTTCCATGTTGCGAATTGATAGAACTTCAGGAATCATGTTATTTGCAGGAGCAAATCAAAAAATACTTATTATTGACCAAAACAAAATTAAAATACTTCACAGCGACCCATTTTCATTAGGTGGCTTGTTTCATAAACGAATTTGTTGTAAATATGAAAATCAACAAATAGATATTTCGAAAACCGCATATTTATATTTATTCACAGATGGATTTTCAGATCAGTATGGAGGGGAGCATGATGAAAAGCTTCAATCGGAAAGGTTTTATAGTTTATTACAACAAGCATCACACATGGACATACAAAGTCAGAAATCACATATTGAAAAATATTTTGATTCATGGAAAGGAGAAAATGTTCAAATAGATGATGTTACTGTGTTAGGAATAAAGATATAGTCGCATTTTATGTTAGAATAAGGATCAATTTCTGACAGGTCAAAAAGAGTTTCAACAAAATTTTATACGTTTGTGTTTTAATTAAAAAAATATTTATGAACCATCTCGAACTAAGTGAGCAGGAATTGATCCGCAGAGAATCAATGAACGAATTGATTACAATGGGAGTTAATCCATATCCTGCACAAGAATTTATTGTATCAACAAATTCAAAAGAAATACATGAGAACTATGTTCCTGAAAAAAACAATTTTCAGGACGTGAATGTTGCCGGCAGAATAATGAGCCGACGAATCATGGGAAGTGCTTCGTTTGCTGAATTGCAGGACGAACAGGGTCGTTTGCAATTGTATTTTAATCGAGATGCCATTTGCCCCGGTGAAGATAAATCACTTTATAACACAGTATTTAAAAAATCGCTTGATATTGGCGATATTATTGGTGTTACAGGATATGTTTTTATTACAAAAATGGGTGAAATTTCTGTGCATGTAACATCGTTTAAAATTTTATGTAAATCAATACGTCCGCTTCCGATTGTTAAGGAAAAAGATGGCGTAGTGTATGATGCCTTTAGTGATCCCGAATTGCGCTATCGACAGCGATACCTCGATCTGATCGTAAATCCGCATGTGAAAGACACATTTATTAAAAGAACAAAATTGATGAATTCCATGCGTGAATATCTCAATGCAAAAGAATATTTAGAAGTTGAAACGCCCATATTGCAACCATTGTATGGAGGTGCTGCTGCCAGACCATTTAAGACGCATCACAACACACTCGATCAGACCTTATATTTGAGAATTGCCAATGAACTTTATCTGAAAAGGCTTATTGTTGGTGGGTTTAATGGCGTTTATGAATTTTCGAAGGATTTCCGAAATGAGGGTATGGATCGCTTTCATAATCCCGAATTTACTCAGATGGAATTATATGTTGCCTATAAAGACTATAATTGGATGATGAACACCGTAGAAGAAATGGTAGAGAAAATAGCAATGGATCTTCATGGATCAACTCAAGTAAATGTTGGGGAGAATATAATTAATTTTAAACGTCCGTGGAAGAGATACACAATGTTTGAGGCCATTAAAGAATATACCGGAATAGATATTTCAATAATGGATGAACTACACTTAAGGGAAACTTGCAAAACACTGAATATTGAAGTGACAGAATCTATGGGTAAAGGCAAATTAATTGATGAAATTTTTGGAGAAACTGTCGAATCGAAACTAATTCAGCCAACATTTATCACAGATTATCCAATTGAAATGTCCCCATTGGCAAAAAAGCACAGAAGTGTTGATGGACTTGTAGAACGTTTCGAGGCTATTTGTAATGGGAAAGAATTATGCAATGCTTATTCAGAATTGAACGATCCAATGGATCAGCGTAAGCGTTTTGAAGAACAACTCGTTCTTGGCAAACGTGGTGATGAAGAGGCAATGATGCTCGATGAGGATTTTCTCCGTGCTTTAGAGTTTGGAATGCCACCAACGTCAGGGCTTGGAATAGGGATTGACCGTTTAACAATGATTATGACAAATTCTGCATCTATTCAGGATGTTATTTTTTTCCCTCAGATGCGACCCGAAAAGAAAATTCATACAGATACCGATGACAAGTATGAATCACTTGGAATTCCTACAGAATGGATTCCCATATTAAAAAAATCAGGATATATTACAATAGATTTAATAAAAAAATCGAACCCAAATAAACTACATCAGGAACTTTGCGGGCTGAATAAAAAACACAAACTTGAATATAAAAATCCTACGCAGGATGAGGTGAAGAAGTGGATGGAGTGATTCTGTAATTGGTAATTTAAAAATGATTCGGTTCAATTAATGTTGATTAAAAAATATCCCATTTATTGTTCTTCTTTATTGCTTCTGTGAAATATATCATCAGGTTTATCGGGTTTGCCATTTGACCACCATTTTTTTGGAGGCGATAGCAATATCCCATTTGCATAACTCATCTCTGATTTTTTATTGCCGTTCATATACCACTCGATCCATGTTCCATGCTTGTTCCCATCGAGACAGAATCCCTCTTCTTCTTTTTTCCCGTTTTTATACCATGTTATCCACTCGCCTTCAAGTTTACCTCGCACATAATAAGCTTTCTCTTGCATATTGCCGTTTTTATACCAACGATACCAGTAATCTTCAGGCAAGCCAAAAACAAAAAATTGTTTGTATTTAGGTTGCCCATTTTTGTGATATGTGATCCATTTATTGTTCTTTATATCGTTTGAAAATTCTCCAATAAATTTTATTTGTCCATTTTTGTACCAACCGATGATTTTCCCGTGCAGGGTATCGTTTCTATATGACGCCTCTATAGATTTTTTACCATTAACGTAGTAATAAGTATGGATTCCTTGTCTGTAACCGTTTTCAAAATATCCTTCAAATTTTATTTTATTATTAAACCAATATTTTATTATTTTTTGAGCATTACCTGACTGAATCAAAATGCAAAATAAAACCAAAAAAAGGCTTCCCAACTTTTGTGATTTTATGTGATTAAAAATCATCATTTCGTTTATACTAAAACTTTTACAGAGCTTTTATCAGTAAGCTTCATATTTTGCAGATCAACATTTTCAATAAGATTTATGCCTGGGATTTTGGTCAAATCAAAACTTCCTAATGTATTGCTGAATCCAAGTGCATTTGCACCATTTAATGTAGCCCATTGAATGATTTCCGATAACGGAATTTGAGGAAAATGTTTTTGTATTGTAAAAAGTTCAGAAAGCACAGAAAGTTTGGTATTAGAAGCGAGGCTATCAGTGCCAATAGTCATTTTTAATTTGGTTTTATACATGCTGAATATATCCGGCAAAGTTTGTTCTATAAAGAGGTTAGCATTAGGGCAAAGGCACCAATATACTTCAGAAAAATGGTTGGTTGCGTCAGCAAAATCTTTTAACGTAGAATACGTATTATGTACGAGTAGCGTTTTTATATGCTGTGGGAAATATTTAATAACTGATTCCAGTGAATTTTTTCTTGTTGGTGTCCATTCTGAATAGTCTGAACCTAATTTGCAAAGCATGTCAAAAAGTGCCCCACTTTTGGTTATAAACATTTCATTTTCCGATAGCGTTTCCTGATTATGGATTGAAATTGTAGCATTTGAATTTGTCGTAAAATTTGCAATTAACTTTAGTAGTTCATTGCTCATGGAATATGGTGCGTGTGGAGCAATTGATGCTTGCAAAGAATAAAAATTTATTGCATCGTCCAACAGTTTTTGCCCTGAATTAAAACGACTTTCTGCGGTTGTGTTTTCAGAACCGTATATTTCTATAAAAGTGTGATATTTGATTGAGCTAATTTGTTTCTGAAAGAATGAATCACTGTTGTTTGAAATATCTCCAACGGCAACAATGCCTTCATGCTTCATGTTAAAGTCTGCAAGTTCAATGTTTGAGTGAATTTCATCCGGGTTGGCATTTCTTGTTTTCACAAGTTGTTCTATAAATCCCGGTAAGCCGGTGTACATATCTATTTTCCCTTTTAGATGCGATAGCTCAAGGTGACAATGTGTGTTTACAAAGCCAGGAACAATAATACCGTTGTAAAATTCAAGTTTTTCGGCATCTGCAAGTTTTCCGTTCGTGTCAATTAAATCAAGTATTTCTCCCATATCTCCAACAACAATAATTCCGTTATGCAGAGGTTTTCCCGATACGGGGAAAATATAATTCGCTGAAATTTTTCGCATGAGTTAAAAGCTGTTTTATTCTATCTTATTAACACTTAAGGGCGGTAGTCCTACTTGTCCCATGTAATGTATAAACAGAAAAGCCCCAAATAATGGGGCTTTGTAAAATTAATCTATGAAAACAAAATATCTTATTCCTGATTTTTCTTATCGAGAATTTTTTGATATCTGGTTTTAAATTTGTCAATACGCCCTGCGGTGTCAACAAGCTTCATTTTACCAGTATAAAAAGGATGCGATGTGTTTGAAATTTCAATCTTCACAAGTGGGTAGGTGACACCTTCAACTTCAACAGTATCTTTTGTGTTCACAGCAGACTTGGTCAAAAACATATGCCCGTTTGATAAATCTTTAAAGGCAACGATTCTGTAATTTTTTGGATGAATATCTTTTCTCATTTTTCTAATGTTTTATAAAAACGGACTGCAAAAATAATATTTGTTTTTGAATTATCAAAATATTTATTAAAAAACGATTAACACTCTTACAATGAAGTCTAATCACGGCTGTTGAGTTTAGCTAATAGCCTTAAGAATTCAATATATAACCAAATGAGTGTGACCATTAAGCCAAAAGCCCCATACCATTCCATCACCTTTGGCGCACCATCGTCAGACCCTTTCTGAATAAAATCAAAATCAAGAATCAAATTTAATGTTGCAATTACTACTACAAATAAGCTGAACCCGATACCAATCCATCCATTGCTGTGAATCATTGGTATGTTGATATTGAAAAATCCAAGAATCATGTCAATCAGATATACTAATCCAATGGCACCGGTTGCAATGATAATGCCCATCCTAAATTTTTTATTAACCTGAATCAGCCCTGTTTTGTATGCGAATAGCATAATAAAAAAACACCCAAATGTAAGAGATACAGCTTTTATAACAATCCCGGGATACATGGCATTGAACAAGGCTGAAATAGCACCAAGAAATAAACCTTCAAGCAAAGCATATACCGGAACCGTAAATGCAGACCATGTCGGCTTAAATACAGTTATTAGTGCGAAAATTAATCCACCAATAGCACCTACACCAGCCCAAATCATTGGGTTTCCAGTTGCATAAGCAGACATCCTCCATGTATACATGGCACTTATCAACAGAATAAAAAAACAAACAATTGTTTTGTTGATTGTCCCTTGAACAGTCATTTCTCCGGTGCTGTCAACCGCAGCTTTCGCTTTATCGAAGATTTTTTTTCCGAATACGGGATTGGATGATTTTTCGAACATAGTCTGATTTGAATTTTTGGCAAAAATAATATTTTTTTGTGAATTTTTAATTTACTGAAAATTATATTCAAGAACTTCTTGTAGATTTTTTTTTTGAATATCTTTCATCTATTTTCGTATCTTTATGACAATGCATACTGTAAAAAAAAACGTTTCAATACCATACTAAAAACTATAAACATGAAAGCTCTATTTTCTTTTATTATGTTCCTCTTTTCCATGTTACTTCTGTCTGCACAGGATTTTGAAAATGAAACAGAATTTAATCCCACAACTTACCAGAGCAGTAATCCGACTGGTGCAGAACTATATGTAAAATTAAATGATTATACCGGAAAACCTTTGAGTTTCTACGATATGGCGTTGGTAGAACATGAAGCTAAAATAAAAATACCCGGAATTACAGATTGTAAGGGAAATGTGACGTTCAGGGTTATAAAAGGGAAAACATATTCAATAAATCTTGAAGATTCAGTAAATTATTCTGGTATAACAATTCCGTTAGGATACAAATCTTCTTTCACGAAAAAAATATGTTTTACGCCTCCTGATAAATATTATGAAACACGGAAAAAAACCGATACAATCAGGCAAAATATTACCAAACGTGTTGAAATCCCGTCAAGCGAGGTAATGTTGAGGATTTCGGTGAAAGATAGTAAAAATGTAACTTTGCAAAAGATGGAAGTAAGAATGTATTGTAAAAAGTATAATAAATTATATGTTGCAACAACAAACTCCACAGGCGATATAAGTCTTTTAATTCCTGCAAATTGTGATTTTGTTGTAGGCGTAGATGAGCTGGAATCGTTTACAACTTTTAATACAAATAAAATGGGTGGCGGAACCATGCAGACTGTTTATAATTATTCCCCCGTTAATTTTAAGGAAACCATTAAGCAAGATACTGTTGTGCAATCGTTGCCACAGAAGCCTGAACCTACTTCTGCAAGGGTTTTTATTTCTGTGAAACTTGCTGATTTGGATAAGGAAATTCTGGTTGGAGAACCCGTTTTTTTTAAAGCAAGAAACACAGGGAAAGTTTACAAAACTATTACAGATGCTAAGGGCTTTGCCTATGTGTTAGTTCCTAAGGGTGATATTTATAATATGAGTTTTAAATATGAGTCAAACGTAGATGTGTTGGAATATCCATACGATAATGTGTTGCGCAGGACAAGGATTGAATATACTTATATCGGCAGTAAAAAAGTTGAGGAATATTATGCTGCTATTCCAAAAAAACAAGGATTTTTAAAGGAGTTTATGAGTAAGACGATTGAAAAAATAAAACCGTTTGCTTCGTCTGTAGTTGAAAAAACAGGTTATGGATATAATCTAAATTTTAATACCGGAAGCGAGATCAGTACCCCATTAGCAAATAAAAAAGATATGCTTTTAATGACTGGCTACTATAAACCTGAATTTTATTCTGTAAATGCACAGTCTGGTCAGTGTAACTGGGGTGTTAAACTAGCAGAGTCAGGGATCTCTCCAATTTCTTGTGAAGATGATGTAACGCTTGTAAATACGCAGTCATGCACACTATATGCTATTGATGTTAAAAATGGGAATATGCTTTGGTCGAAGTGGCTTGGTCCGGTGATTAATTCAACTCCTACCGTAAGTAAGGGCATTGTATATACCTGTTATCCAAGAAATGTCGGATATGATTTTAAAAATAAAGATTCAGCATTTGTAATGGTTGCATTCAATTTAAAATCCGGAAATATTGCTTGGCAACACTGGCTTGATGGAGAGGTTGTTGGAACTCCGATTGTATCAGGTGATTATGTTTATGTGATAACAGATAATGAATCTTTATACCAGTTTGATAAAACAAATGGAAAACAAATGGCTTACAAAACCGGAGGGTATGTTTCTTCTCCCACAATTGTAAATGATGCTTTATATGTTTTTAAAAAATCAGGGGCAAAAGATGAAAAATGCCAACTTCAGATTTTATCAGCACAGGGGTTACAAAACAAACAGGCAGGAAACATACAGGCTTCTTTCCCAGGAGGTTTCAGCTCATTTGGATCTTATGGTAAAATGTCATTTAATGCCAACCGGATGGTGCATTTTAAAGGTAAGAATTATTGTCTTATAAATGGCTCTTTGTATTGTTTGTCATCTGCTGATAATAGTATTTTATGGCAAAAAAGTGTATGGGATCCCACAAAAGCAGAAGTAAAGTATAATAATTCTCTTCCAGTGGTAGCAGGTGGTCAATTGATTGTTGCTTCGCCGCTTGGAAAACTGATATTTTTCGATGCATTATCAGGAAAGAAATTGAATGAGCAGTATTTTGCAGGCGATCAGCTTACTGACGCAATAGCTTACGAAGGATGGGTTTATTGTGGTACAACTCAAGGGAAAATAATTTCTTATAATACAAAAAATCCCAATATTACCGGTTGGCCTTCCTGGTCAGGCGGATCGCAACACAACCCTGTGATATATTAAAACTTCAAGAAGTTCTTAAAATATATTGTTGAATATTATTACTTTTGTGACATCTATTTCTGATTGATGAATAAAAATTTAACACCCGATTTTGAAGAGCTTTCTCCACAAGAGAAGGAGTTTGAGCGCATGTTACGACCACTAGAATTCAACGATTTCAGCGGTCAGGCACAAATTGTTGAAAACCTGAAAGTGTTTTGTCAAGCCACAAAAATGCGCAGCGAGTCGCTCGATCATGTGCTGCTTCATGGTCCTCCTGGTCTAGGAAAGACTACACTTGCCAATATTATAGCAAATGAACTGGGCGTTGGATTTAAAATAACTTCGGGTCCGGTACTCGATAAACCTGGTGATTTAGCCGGACTTCTTACAAATCTCGAAACAAATGATGTTTTATTTATTGATGAAATACATCGTTTAACACCTGTTATTGAAGAATATCTGTATTCGGCAATGGAAGATTTCCGTATTGATATCATGATTGACAAGGGGCCTAGTGCACGCTCAATTCAGCTGAAATTAAATCCTTTTACGCTTGTTGGTGCTACAACCCGCTCAGGATTGCTTACAAGTCCCTTACGAGCACGTTTCGGAATTAAATGCTTATTAGAATATTACGATGCCGGAACATTATTGAAAATTGTTCTTCGTTCAGCAAATATTCTGAAAGTAGAAATAGATAAGCTGGCTGCTGTTGAAATTGCATCAAGGAGCAGGGGTACACCACGTATCGCAAATGCTTTGCTTCGAAGAGTTAGAGACTTTGCACAAGTAAAAGGATCAGGGAATATTGATCTAAAAATCACACGTTATGCTCTTGAGGCTCTTAACATTGATAAATTTGGGTTAGATGAAATGGATAATAAAATCCTTTTAACAATTATCGATAAATTTAAAGGGGGACCGGTTGGAATGAGCACAATCGCTACATCTGTTGGTGAAGATGCCGGAACAATTGAAGAAGTTTATGAGCCATTTCTTGTAAAAGAGGGTTTTATTAAACGTACACCACGGGGACGAGAAGCCACAGAAATTGCTTACAAACATTTGGGACGTGTAATGTTAAATGAAAATCAAGGAAAACTTTTTGATTAATAAAATACTTTGTATCTTGCCAACAATATAAAATTTTATATATGGAAAATAATTTTTTATGCCCAAAATGTAATGGCTTACTAAATGTCGGTTCTCAAATTGTTTTTTCAGCTAAAAACAGCAAGAATCAACGGGGATTGATGTTTCTCAGTTCTGAAGTAGGTAATTATGCCGTTACTCATAATTCCGGTTTTGCCATTGAAACTGGAGAACTCGTCGAGTTTACTTGCCCCTTGTGCAATGGGCATCTTCACACACCGGAAATTAATGAAAATCTTGCGAAAATTCTTATGGTGGATGAAATGAAAAATATTACGAACATTGTGTTCTCTCAAATTAAAGGAGAAAAATGTACCTACAAACTTTCAGGAAATAATATTGAATCATTTGGAACAGATGCAGCATTCTACCTTGGATATTTTAATATTGTAAAGTTTAACTAATGGATGTCCATCTATTAGTCATGTCTTTTCCCAGCATACAACTGATTACCTTTGGTTAAATAGTGTCAGCAAGAAAACGCCAATAATTTCGTTACTCTAATTTTGAAAACAGTC
>JAVHQG010000028.1:0-6414 GCA_036171035.1 Bacteroidales bacterium | reverse complement strand
TTTTAAAGTAACTTACAGCGGCGGAAAACGCTATACTCCCATTGATTTGCAAAAGTCAATTTTTGCAGGAAAAGCAATTTATGTTGAGAGTGAAACCAACACAAAATTATTCGACCCGTACTACAAAGGAGATATAAAAATTGGGTTCAGATATGAGGGAAAACGAATTTCGCAGGAGTTTGCTGTAAATGCAGATAACTTCACAAATCATAAAAATGGATTTTTTATTTCCTATAACAAATTAAGCCAGCAAGTGGAAACTGAATACCAACTAGGAATATTACCTGGCGTTTATTATCGTATTTACTTTTAATGTTCAACTTACCTAAACGATGCAAATTTAGTAAGGTCAGTTCTAGGGTTTACACAAATTACAGGTATTTTAAACTGATTGGGAATTATTTTTTGTTCCGGAGCACCAAACAGATAATCGTTCCAGGCAATGTGTTTAGTTGTAGTAATGATAATAAGATCGGCATTGATATCGTGAGCTACTTTCACAACTGCATCTGCAATATCGCCTTTATCTGCACCAATAATTATTTCATATTCAATTTCACGTTCTTTTAACAATTTGTCAACGTGAACCATGTTGTTTTTAATTTTATTTCGGAGTATCGAGTCTTTTAAATTTGGATGAACAATATTTACTTTAAATTTGTGAAAGTGAGAGAGGTATCGCACTACAGTGAGCTTTTCTTTACTTTCAAACGTGTAATCTATTGGAAGCACAATGTTTGTAATATTTGCTGGTGTTGATTCCTGTAAAACCCAAAAAGGTATTGAACTTCCAACAATTACTTTCAATGCTTTACTACCAAATATTTTTTGCATTCCTACCATTCCATGCGTACCCATGAATACAAAAACAGGTTTTGTTTGATTGGCATGGTCACTGATAGCTGTGTAGATATTTCCTTCTTTTACAATGAGGGAGGGCTTCAAATTGTGCTTCTTTTCCACTGCATCAGCAAGTGTTTGCATGCGTTTTAATGCTTCCTGCTGTTTTGCTTTGTTGCTTTCTACGTGGATAAATTCAATATGTATGCCTAATATCAGTGCTTGTTGTGCAGCACTCTCTATCACTATGTTTGATAATTCCGAAAAATCGATCAAAACAAGGATATTTTTAATACTTTCTTCTGCCATAAGTATAGATTTTGTATATATTGGCTTATAATAAGTACAAATTTAGAAATTAAAATCTGATATAAAAAGTAAAATTCATAAATGTTGTATATTTAACAAATTAAATGAGCATGTTTATGAAAACACAAACACTTACGTAATATAGTAAACACGGAGTTTCATATAATCTTAAAAAAAATATTTACAGATGAAATGCCAATAAAAATAATGAAATTACATACAGAAAAAAGAACAAATTTGTCATGGTTTAAGTTCATAAACTTAAGCAAGTACAATAGCTTGGTACATTTTGTTTCAACACGTAGTGGAGGTCTTAGTTGTGCTCCATATAACTCTTTAAATCTTGGGTTTAAAGTAAACGACGATCTATCGGCTGTAATACAGAACAGGATTGCGCTTGCCGATGCAGTTGGTATTAATGCAAAAAATTTCGTGATCCCTTCGCAATGTCACAGTAGTAATATTTTAATTGCAACACAGCAACATAAGGGTCGTGGATTCTACGAAAAAGATGATGCAATAATTGATACAGATGCTATTGTGACGGCAGAAAAAGAGCTTTGTTTACTTGTTTTTTCAGCAGATTGTGTCCCTATACTTTTATTTGATCCGGTTAATGCGATAATTGCTGCTGCCCATGCGGGATGGAAGGGAACCGTTAATCAGATTGTCTCTAAAGTTATTGAAACGATGACAACTAATTTTAAGACAAATCCCGCAGATGTAGTTGCAGGCGTTGGTCCATCTATTGGTCCCTGTTGTTATAACATTGGAGAAGAGGTTATAACAATTGTAAAAGAAAAATATGGAGCAAATACTACATTATTGCAAAGGAATATAAAAAATAATAAATTATATTTTAATCTATGGGAAGCTAATGTGACAAATCTTATTCAATCGGGGGTTCAAGAGAAAAACATTGAAGTGTCAGCGTTGTGTACATCATGTAGAAGCGATTTATTTTTTTCCCATAGAAACAGTGGTGGTCTTACCGGACGTTTTGGTGCAGGGATTATGTTAAAATAACAAAAGGCTGTCTATGTAGAACAGCCTCTTGTCAAGATTATTAAATACGATTTATTATTTTACTTCTTCAAAGTCAACATCTGTAACTTCACCGTCGCCTTTTTTCTTATTTTCTTGCTGATTCCCCTGATCGGAATTAGGCTGTTGTTGCTGTTGCTGTTGCTGTTGATTTTGCTGACCTGCATTGTACATTTCTTGTGATGCTGCATGGAAAATGTCGTTCAATTCTTTGCTTGCTGCATCAATCAACGCAATATCTTGGCTCTTGTGTGCTTCTTTAAGTTTTGCAAGAGCAGCCTCAATAGGAGCTTTTTTATCAGCAGGCAGTTTATCGCCAAACTCTTTTAATTGTTTTTCAGTCTGGAATATTAGGCTGTCTGCGCCATTTATTTTATCGATTTTTTCTTTAGCTTGCTTATCTGCTTCTGCATTTGCTTCAGCTTCAGCCTTCATTTTTCTGATTTCGTCATCAGTAAGACCAGACGATGCTTCAATTCTAATACTCTGTTCTTTTCCTGAGGCTTTATCTTTTGCAGCAACTTTTAAAATACCATTTGCATCAATGTCGAATGTAACTTCAATTTGAGGAATCCCGCGTTGTGCAGGTGGAATTCCGTCAAGGTGGAATCTGCCAATGGTTTTGTTTTGAGTTGCCATAGGGCGTTCTCCTTGCAAAATATGTATTTCCACACTGGGTTGATTGTCTGCTGCGGTAGTGAATGTTTCAGTTTTCTTAGATGGTATTGTTGTGTTAGATTCAATAAGTTTCGTCATCACTCCGCCTAATGTTTCAATGCCCAGCGATAGAGGAGTAACATCAAGTAGCAGAACATCTTTAATTTCTCCGGTTAGAACGCCACCTTGAATAGCTGCACCAACAGCAACTACCTCGTCGGGATTTACACCTTTTGACGGAGCTTTGCCAAAGAATTTTTCAACGATTTGCTGAATAATAGGAATACGGGTTGATCCACCAACTAAAATCACCTCGTCAATATCTGATGGGTTTAAGTTAGCGTCTTTTAGTGCAAGTTTGCAAGGTTCTATTGTTTTTTGAATTAAATCATCGCAAAGTTGTTCAAATTGTGCCCGGGTAAGTGTTTTAACAAGATGTTTTGGAATTCCGTCAACCGGCATAATATATGGCAGATTGATTTCTGTCTGAGCAGAACTGGATAACTCAATTTTTGCTTTTTCAGCAGATTCTTTTAAACGCTGTAATGCCATTGGATCCTTGCGAAGATCAATATTTTCATCTTTCAAAAATGATTCCGCCAACCAGTCAATGATTTTATGGTCAAAGTCATCACCACCTAAATGTGTATCGCCATTGGTTGATTTTACTTCAAATACTCCTTCGCCAAGTTCAAGAATTGAAATATCGAAAGTGCCTCCACCCAAGTCAAATACAGCTATTTTCTGATCTTTGTGCTTTTTATCCAGACCATATGCTAAAGCAGCAGCAGTGGGTTCATTAATGATACGTTTCACAATAAGTCCGGCAATTTCTCCGGCTTCTTTTGTTGCTTGTCTTTGTGAATCGTCGAAGTATGCAGGTACAGTTATTACAGCTTCAGTTACTTCTTGTCCAAGGTAGTCTTCAGCGGTTTTCTTCATTTTCTGAAGAATCATTGCAGAAATTTCCTGTGGCGTGTATTGCCTGTCATTGATTTTAACTCTTGGCGTGTTATTGTTGCCTTTTATTACATTGTAAGAAACTCTTTTCATTTCTACAAGCACTTTGTCATAGGTTTCACCCATGAAGCGTTTTATAGATGATACAGTATTGACAGGGTTTGTGATTGCCTGACGTTTTGCGGGATCACCCACCTTGATTTCTCCGTTAGCAATGAATCCTATAACGGATGGAGTTGTGCGCTTGCCTTCACTATTAGGGATCACAACTGGTTCGTTCCCTTCCATAACTGAGACGCATGAATTTGTTGTTCCAAGGTCTATTCCGATAATTTTGCCCATATTAATTTTGTTTTAAATTTTTTACAATTTTTTTCTTTTCCTTGTCAATGATAATGCCATTGTATTTTGTAGATTTCTTATAAACTTTTTGTATCCCTTTAAAATCAAGCTGTTCACGATTTGTATTGCGAAATTTGATACTGACAAAATATTTTAAAAAAATATTATCTAATGGGAATTAGTGACATTTAGGACATAGATTGCGCAAACAGTTATGCCTTTTTGTCATAAAATGAAAAATTAAAAAGGGGAATTAGGGGCAATTTAAAAGATTATTTACTCCATGGGTTTATAGACCAATAATCAGTTGTTTCGTTTGCATTTAAGAATCCGAGTGTTTTGGTAAATTGCCCTTGTGCTAGCGTATCAATGGTTCCATCAGAGATTCGTTTTCCGTATAAACCTGGCTTATCTGTGCTATTATAATGCAACCTGCACGAAAAAATGCCTATACCGTTGTCGATATTTGTATATGCCGGCTTATCTTGAACCAGTCCATTTGAAGGTTGACTTACTTCGATATACGTATTTAGTGCGTCTCCACCAACTAAAAACAGAAAATCAATAGAGGCTTTTTTTACAATTCTTACAACACCTGGTTTTGGTTCAATGGCAGAAGCAATCTGGCTGTAGAAGTTTTCGCAACTGATATCAAGCTTCATGGTTTCTCCACCATCCGAACTATTTGCAACTTTACTTGGCAGCACCCAATCTACTGCATGTTCGGTAATTGCATTGCCATTGTTGTGGTCTTCTTCCCAATAATGTAGGCGCAATGTCAATTCATATATTTTGCCATTTTTTGCAGATTTCCATTCTACAGGATATGGTATTTTATAGTTTTCAAAGCTCACATTCTGGTATGAAGCAGGTTTAACAACATAAAAATCCTGAATTAAAGTAGTTTGAGAGGAGATATGTTTTGTTCCAATATCAATCATTAGCTTATAAGAGTAGTCCTGGTTGAGCGTAGCAGTGGATTTATAGATGTAGTTTTTATCTGTAGCAAAAGTTCCCGGAAGCTTTTGAATGCTGGTAGTTGTATCAAATTTTATTTTTGTTCCCTCAACGCCATCTTTAATAGGCATAAGATAAACAATGGCATTTGTGTAATTTACAGAGTCACTAACTGCGGCCATATCGTAAGCACTTGCGTTCCCCAGAAAAGCTTTATTTATCTTAATATAATGGACAGAATCATGCTGATCGAGCAGACCATATACAAGGGTAATATCTTTATAGTCAGCATTTACGTCGAAATCAGTTTTGCATGAAAAAGCAAAAACAGATAAAATAATTAATATTCCGAGAATATTTTTCATCATAAAAAGGAATTAGAAAGAATATTTTGTCAATTTTGCAAAAATAAATATAAATGTATATAAACATAGTATAAAATCAAATTTAACATATGTCAGCAGAAAAAAATATTACCCATATAACCACTCATGTGTTGCAGGAAATGAAGCAAAGGGGCGTGAACATATCAATGCTCACAGCATATGATTATTCTTTTGCGAAGATAATTGATCAGGCAGGAATTGATGTAATCCTTGTTGGTGATTCAGCAGCCACAGTAATGGCGGGTTATCAGTCAACTTTGCCAATTACTTTAAATGAAATGATTTATCATGCAAGTTCTGTGCTTCGAGCAGTGAAGCGTGCATTGGTTGTGGTTGATTTGCCCTTTGGGACTTATCAGGGAAATTCAAAAGAAGCACTTTCATCGGCAATTCGTATTATGAAGGAGACAGGTGCACATGCAATTAAAATGGAAGGAGGACGAGAAATTTCTGAATCCGTTACCAGAATATTAACAGCAGGCATACCTGTTATGGGTCATTTAGGATTAACCCCTCAATCAATTCATAAGTTTGGAACCTATGTTGTTCGTGCAAGAAATCAGGAAGAAGCTGAAAAACTGATTGAAGATGCTCATATACTTGAAAAATTAGGTTGTTTTGCAATTGTTTTGGAAAAAATACCTGCAGCACTTGGAAAGGATGTCTCAGAAGAACTAAAAATTCCTGTCATTGGTATTGGTGCCGGTCCACATGTTGATGGTCAAGTACTTGTGCTGCATGATATGCTTGGAATTACGCAAGATTTTTCTCCACGATTTTTACGCCGTTACCTTAATTTATCAGAGGAAATAAATGTAGCAGTAAAAAATTATATTCATGATGTGAAGACAAAGAATTTTCCAAATGAGAAAGAACAATATTAAAGGTTGAGTTTTGATGATGGGATGATGGGATGATG
>JAVHQG010000027.1:0-6496 GCA_036171035.1 Bacteroidales bacterium | reverse complement strand
TACAGAAAATTTTAATATAAAATCATTGGCAAAATGCAGTGTACTATCGCCATTAAAATTATCAACAAAAAATGAAAAAGGGCTGTTCAATTATGTAAACGATTCCGAGCGGGTTTTATATGAGACAACACTTGACAGCTTCGAACACTACAAAGAAAATGGAGAAGCTCCGGTTTCTTTTGAAAGAGCCGGTCCACGCGAATATTTATGCTTTGATCCATCAAAAACAAAAGTAGCCATAGTAACTTGTGGCGGTCTGTGTCCGGGATTAAATAATGTTATCAGAAGTTTAGTGTATGAGCTTTATTATCGGTACAAAGTTAATCGAATTGTTGGAATCAGATACGGTTACGAAGGATTTATTGCCTCCTATAATCATCCGGTTATGGATCTCACGCCTGAGATTGTTAGCCAGATTCACCTAATTGGAGGATCTCTGTTAGGATCATCAAGAGGCAGTCAGAATGTGAGTGAAATTGTTGACTCTCTTGAAATGATGAATATCAACATTTTGTTTTGCATCGGAGGTGATGGCACATTAAAAGGTGCTAATGCTATTTACGAAGAAATCACAAAACGAAACCTAAAGATTTCAGTTGCCGGTGTTCCAAAAACAATTGACAACGATATTAATTTCATCAATAAATCATTTGGGTTTGAGACTTCTTTTTCCATTGCAAGCAATATCATCCGTGATGCACACAACGAAGCACATGGGGCATATAACGGTATCGCTCTGATAAAACTAATGGGACGAGATTCCGGATTTATTGCAGCACACTCAGCACTTTCCATGCAAGAAGTAAATTTTGTGATAATACCTGAAATGGATTTTGACCTATATGGTGGTCGTGGTTTTTTGAAATCATTAAAGAAAAGACTTACTGAACGTCATCATGCAATGATAGTAGTTGCCGAAGGCGCAGGTCAATTTTTATTTGAAGGTCAGCAAGCAGAAAAAGATGCATCAGGCAATATCAAAAATAAAGATATTGGAATGTTTCTTAAAGACAAAATCACCGAAGATTTTGAAAATCACAACTTCCCATTTACAATTAAATATATTGATCCAAGCTACATTATTAGAAGTGTTCCCGCAAATGCCAACGATAGTATTTTTTGCAGTCAACTGGCACAAAATGCCGTTCATGGAGCCATGGCCGGAAAAACAAATTTTGTGGTCGGCAACTGGAACAACTATTTTACCTATTTACCCATTCCAATTGCGGTAAAAGAACGAAAAAAAATACATCCTGAAAGTGAGTTGTGGTGGAATGTGTTAGAAGCCACCGGACAACCTGTTTCAATGAAAAATTAAGTAATCAATTTAATATCGTACATATCATGAAAAAATTATTTGTAAGTATTTTTATTTTATCATTTATTTCGTTTTATGCCTTTGCTCAAAAAGAAACAAAAATTTTAATCAAGACCGACAAAGGCAATATCAAACTAAAACTTTATAACGAAACACCAAAACACAGAGACAATATTATAAAACTCATCAATCAAAAATATTACGATGGGCTGTTGTTTCACCGTGTGATAAAAGATTTTATGATTCAAGGCGGTGACCCTGATTCAAAATCTGCCGCCAAAGGTTCCATGCTTGGAAATGGTGGTCCAGGATATACCATCCCTGCTGAATTTAATTCAAAATATTTTCATAAAAAAGGAGCACTTGCCGCTGCTCGCCTGAGTGATGATCAGAACCCTAAACAAGAATCATCAGGCTCACAATTTTATATTGTTCAAGGGAAAACATTCACAGAACAAGAACTCACTCAAATGGAAACAGGATTAAATCAACAAAAGAAAAATTCATTCTATATGAAATATCTGACCAACCCTGGAAACAGTAAATTGAGACAAAAAGTTGACTCTTTGAACAGAGCAAAAGACATTAACGGAATCAATAAAGTTGTTGCCGATCTTGATGCTACTGTAGGTAAAGAAATAAAACCTTTTGCATTCACAGCCGATCAAAAGAAAATATATACTACGATTGGCGGCACACCACATCTTGATGGGACATACACTATTTATGGTGAAGTGATAGAAGGTCTTGATGTTGTTGAAAAAATATCACTCGTTCCCGCTGACGGCAACAGCAGACCCAACGAAGATGTTAAAATTATTACCATTGAAATATTAAAATAATGGATTCCACTATCTTTTTTTTCATTATAGGAATTACCGTCTTTGGTTTTCTTTTTGACCAATACATGGAATATCTCAATACAACATGTAGAAAAGCTGCACTGCCTGATGAATTAAAAGACATTTATGATGCTGAAAAATATATAAAACAGCAGAAATATGAACACACCAACTATAAATTTGGAATAATAACAAACTCATTCAACTTTATTCTAATTTTAGGCATGTTATTTCTCAATGGTTTTGCTTTTGCAGATGTGTGGGCTGGTACATTTACAACAAATCCTATTTTAAGAGCACTCATTTTTTTCGGTATTCTGATGTTTACTATGGATCTTTTGAGTACTCCATTCACAATTTACGACACTTTTGTAATTGAAGAAAAATTCGGATTTAACAAGACTACTGCCAAAACATTTATTCTCGACAAATTAAAAGGCTGGCTGCTTGCAGCAATTTTAGGTGGTGGAATTTTATCATTAATCATATGGTTGTACCTACAAACCGGAGGATGGTTCTGGCTTCTTGCATGGGGAGCAGTGAGCGTATTTACGATTTTTATGGCAATGTTTTATTCAAACCTTATTGTACCACTTTTTAACAAACAAAAACCACTAGAAGATGGAGAACTGAAGCAAGCAATTCAAACATTTTGCAATAAAGTAAATTTCAAACTTGTAAATGTGTTTGTGATTAATGGATCTAAACGATCAACAAAAGCAAACGCTTATTTTACCGGACTTGGTGCAAAAAAACGTATTGTCCTTTACGATACACTCATTAACGATCTTACAACTGAAGAAATTGTTGGGGTGCTGGCGCATGAAGTTGGTCATTACAAAAAGAAACATACGCAATCCGGAATTGTTATTTCGCTCATTCAAACAGGGATTATTTTTTATATTTTGGGATTGTTTATTGGAAACCCCATACTATGTAAAGCTCTTGGCTCAGATCATGCAAGTTTTCACATTGGATTGATTGCTTTTGGGATTCTTTATAGCCCTATTTCGATGATTTCAGGTATTGGCATGAATTTATTATCAAGAAAAAATGAATATGAAGCCGATCAGTTTGCAGCAGAAAATTATAGTGCAACTGCATTGATTAATTCTTTGAAAAAATTATCACAAAAAAACTTAAGCAACCTCACTCCTCACCCAGCTTATGTGTTTTTTCATTATTCACACCCTACATTACTTCAAAGAATCCGCAAATTAATTCGCAGCACATAAAATGGAATCTATAAATTGTAGGTTGATATATGATCTATTTACCTGAAATTGATTATTTAGCATTAACATAAGATATTTATGGTTGATACAAGAAACATAAAAAATATAGTATTTGATCTTGGAGGAGTTATTCTAAATATTGATCCCAGCCTGACTACTGAGGCTTTTGCTCAACTTGGATACAAAGACTTTCCTACTGTTTACACAAAATTCAGTCAAGCAAAATTGTTTGATCATTTTGAGTTAGGTAAAATTACTCCAGATGAATTTAGAACTCATATTAAATCAGGTTTAGATGAATCAATAACGACAAAACAAATTGACGAAGCATGGAATAAATTGATACTTGACTTTCCTGATGAAAGAATCAATATGATTCAAAAATTAAAATCCCGATACAGGCTTTTTCTATTAAGTAATACGAATAAAATACATTACGATTTTTATACACGCAGTTATAGGTCGAAATATGTTTTTAATTTTTCCGCATTGTTTGAAAAAGCATACTATTCTTTTGCTGTAAATATGAGAAAGCCAGATGAAACCATTTTTAAGTTGGTTATTAAAGAGAATAATCTTTTACCTGAGGAAACACTATTTATTGATGATACAGAGATTAATGTAAAAGCTGCTGTTGAGCTTGGGATGAAAGGTGTTTGGTTAAAACCTGGAGAGACAATTAATTCAATTGGGATATTTTGAATGTAACAATTTTTCAAGGCGATACATTTCATCTCTGAGTTGTGCAGCCATTATAAAATCGAGTTCCTTTGATGCTTTTCCCATTAATATCTTCACATTTGCTATTGCTTTAAGCAATGCATCTTTTGTCATAAATTGCTCAACAGGATCTGCTGCAAAATCAGCATTAATCTGGTTAGCGTAATAAGCCGCTACAGTTTGTTTTGTTTTATTTGAAGCACCTAATACAGAAGATGAGGTTTTAACAATTTGTTGAGGCGTGATGTGATTTTCTTCATTATATTTCAATTGTTTTTCTCTTTTTCTATTTGTATCATCAATGGTTAATTGCATTGATCTGGTAATTTTATCAGCATACATAATAACATGACCATCAAGATGCCTTGCCGCCCTACCTGCGGTTTGCGTTAAGGAGCGTTGCGAGCGCAAAAATCCTTCTTTATCGGCATCTAAAATTGCAACCAACGAAACCTCCGGCAAATCAAGTCCCTCGCGCAAAAGATTGATTCCAACAAGCACATCAAACCTACCTGCACGAAGGTCTTCCATAATTTCAACACGTTCGAGCGTATCTACATCAGAATGAATGTAACGACAGCGAATGCCTGCTTTTGCAAGATATTTTGCTAATTCTTCAGCCATTCTTTTTGTAAGTGTGGTAACAAGAACCCGTTCATTTTTTTCTACACGAATATTAATTTCTTCAAGTAAATCATCAATCTGATTTAAGCTGGGACGCACATCAATGGGCGGATCGAGTAGCCCTGTTGGTCGAATGAGCTGTTCAACAATTACGCCTCCGGAATTGGAAAGCTCATATTCAGCAGGTGTTGCTGTGGCATAAATAGTTTGTCCTACAAGAGCTTCGAACTCTTCAAATTTCAGTGGCCTATTATCAAGTGCTGAAGGTAACCTAAATCCATATTCTACAAGCGTTTCCTTGCGTGAACGATCGCCTCCAAACATTGCATGAACCTGCGGCAGCGTAACATGGCTTTCGTCAATAACAGTAAGAAAATTTTTCGGAAAATAATCAATCAAACAAAAGGGTCTTGTACCTGATTTTCGCCCATCAAAATAGCGAGAATAATTCTCAATACCCGAGCAATGACCAAGCTCTTTAATCATTTCAAGATCATATGTAACCTTATCGCGTAAACGCTTTGCTTCCAAATTTTTTCCGATTTTTTCATAATATTCCGATTGTGCAAACATATCATCTTGAATCAATCGAATCGCTTGTTGCATACGATCTTTAGTTGTCATAAAAATACTAGCAGGAAAAATCGTAATATTATCCGGTTCTGAAATAGTGTGACCATTAAATGGCTCAAATGATTTGATACTTTCAATTTCATCATCCCAGAATGTAATACGCAAAGCCAGATCACTATATGCAAGATAAATATCAACAGTATCTCCTTTCACACGAAAAGTGCCTCTTTTAAATTCAACTTCGTTCCGGGAATAAAGCGAATCTACAAGCTTTCGTAAAAATTGATTACGCCCAAAATGCTGACCTTTTTCAAGTTTTATCACATTACTATGAAAGTCTTCCGGATTTCCAATTCCATACAAACACGAAACCGATGAAACCACTATTACATCTGTTCTTCCAGAAAGCAACGATGAAGTAGTACTCAATCGTAATTTCTCAATCTCATCATTAATTGACATGTCTTTTTCAATGTACGTATCAGTTGATGGGAGATAAGCTTCTGGCTGATAATAATCGTAATATGATACAAAATATTCTACTCTGTTTTCTGGAAAAAATTGTTTAAATTCTCCATATAACTGGGCTGCAAGTGTTTTATTGTGACTTAAAATCAATACTGGTCTTTGAATTTTTTCAATCACATTGGCAATGGTAAATGTTTTGCCGGAACCTGTAACACCAAGCAATACCTGATATTTATCTTTCCGGTTAAGTCCTTCAACAAGTTGCCTGATAGCATCTGGTTGGTCACCTGTGGGTTTATATGCCGATGTAAGTTTGAATTGCATTATTATTACTATTCAATTGCTTTATCAAGTATTCTACGCTCTTTTTTTGTTGGTCTTCCGGTGCCTCTCTCACGTACATAGAATGCATCTTGTTTAATTGCGTCAAATTTTTTGATGTCTGCTTCAGGTGTAATATCTTTTACCAAATCTGCTGCAAGCGTTGCTGAGACTCTGTTTTGTGACAAGCCTAGAACAAGATATTGTCGTGTAATTCCTGCTTGCTTATATAAAATCACATCATTTAATTTTACTATTCTTGAAGGCTTAACAGCTATTTCCTGAATAAATATTTTTTTTCTATCACAAGCACCGGCTGCCAAACTTCGGGTTTTGAAAATTCTTACAGCCCAAAGCCATTTATCAATTCTTATATTTTGATATGATGATCCCAT
>JAVHQG010000026.1:0-1293 GCA_036171035.1 Bacteroidales bacterium | reverse complement strand
TGCTGATATTTTACAACATTTTGATACCTATATTATAATTGTCAATTTTTAAAAATATATTTAGTAAAGGGAAACTACTCAACCCTGTTGATTTATCACAGCTAGAAACAGATTTGCATTCACATCTGATTCCGGCTATTGACGATGGTGCAAAAACATATGAAGACTCATTACAAATCATTCAAGCACTTAGCGATCTTGGATATAAGCGCATTATTACTACTCCGCATATAATGAGCGACTATTATAAAAATACGCCGGAAATAATCAAAAATGGACTGTATATGTTGCGTGAGGAGATTGCAAAAAAAGGTATTCCCATTGAAATAGATGCCGCTGCTGAATATTATATTGATGATTTATTTCTCGAAAAATTAAAGCGAAACGAACTGCTTACTTTTTCAGGTAACCACATTTTAGTTGAACTACCTTTTTTCAATGAACCTCAAAATTTTCTATCTGTCATCTTTGAACTAATTGTAGCAGGCTATAAGCCAGTTTTGGCTCATGTGGAACGATATACATACTGGCATCATGATTTTGAAAATTACGAAAAACTAAAAGACCGTGAGGTTCTATTGCAAATGAATATTACGTCTCTTTATGAAGCAGATGGTATGCGTGTAAAAAAAATGGCTGAAAAACTTATTGAAAAAGATATGATTGATTTCATCGGCAGTGATGCACATAACATGCAACACATTGAAAAAATCAAAGCTGTTTTATTTAATAAATCATTAAATAAACTAGTCAATTCTGATCGACTGTTAAACAAAAAATTGTTTGTTGCATAATGTCTGCAATAAAAACTATTTCCCTATTAATTTTTATTCTTGCTTCCTGTTTAGTTCTAAAAGCAAAAGAGGTTTATGCCATTGATGTCTCATCTGTAAAAATCATTATTGAAAACGATTCACAAATTGACCTTTCAGACAATTATCGCCATACAATAATTGAAAAAAAATATTTTAGAATTGGAAAAAAGATATTCAAAAATCCGCTATACAGAACACCTCAAAATTATAAAAAAGATAAAGTTTCCACTATCGTAATTATTTTACTTACCGGTCCACTGGGTGGTCACAGGCTATACCTTGGAACGAAACCGATTGTTCCGATTGCTTATGCTGTTACACTTGGAGGTGGAGTTGGAGTTTTGCCATTGATAGATTTATTTGCAATTGCTTTTGCCAGAGATTTGAATCGTTACATAAATAACGATCAAATTATCATGTGGATTAATTAGTGTCAGCAAGAAAACGCCAATAATTTCGTTACTCTAGTTTTGAAAAC
>JAVHQG010000025.1:0-6624 GCA_036171035.1 Bacteroidales bacterium | reverse complement strand
TAATCGCAATTTTTTAATAATTTATTTCCGATAAATAGATAGCAAAATTTGCACAAATGCTGTAAAACATACTACTATGTATAGCAAGGTACTAAAATATTTAATATACTTGCATTGTTATTAGTGAATAAAAATTAAAAATCAGTATTATGAACATTGACAATGCAAAAGCACAAATGAGAAAAGGAGTTCTGGAGTACTGTATTCTATCTGTATTATCAAAGCACGATTGCTATGCATCAGATGTGATAAGCATGATGAAGGAGTCGAAAATAATTGTTGTTGAAGGAACGCTTTATCCTTTATTAACACGCCTAAAAAACGATGGGATGCTCAGCTATAGATGGGAGGAATCAACGCAAGGACCACCAAGAAAATACTATAAACTCACAGATGATGGAAATAAATTTCTGAAAGAGCTTCATCAATCGTGGGACGATTTGGTTAAAGCAGTACAATTGATAAATAAAAAAATGTCGTAATTCTAAAAATAATAAATTATGAAAAAGACTGTAACAATAAATATAAGCGGAATTATTTTTAATATAGATGAAGACGCTTACACAAAACTTCAGAAATATCTTGAGGATATTAATGCGCAATTTAGTAAAAATGATGATAGCAAAGAAATTATAGCTGACATAGAAGCTCGTATTGCTGAATTATTTAGTATAAAAATCACTACACAAAATCAAGTAATTAATATTGATGATATTAACGATATGATTTCTGTAATGGGGAATCCAAGTGATTTTGGTGGAGATGAAGATACTCAGAAAAAGGAGGCAGAAACAGCAGAAGTGAAGTCTGACAAATCATGGAAATCGAAACGTATTTATCGTGATCCTGACCACAGGGTGCTAGGTGGTGTGTGTGGTGGTTTAGGTGCATATTTTAATCTTGATCCTGTAATTTTCAGAATTCTTATGGTGGTTACATTTTTCGCTTTTGGTCCTTTGTTGTATATTATTTTATGGATTGCAATCCCAAAAGCTAGAACAACAGCTCAAAAGCTCGAGATGCAAGGAAAGGAAGTGAATATATCAAATATTGAAAAAAATATTAAAGAAGAATTTGAGGATGTAAAGCAAAATTTCAAGAAAATGAAAGAGGAAAGTTCTTTCAATAACAATGGTAGTTTCATTGAAAAACTAGGACATGTTTTTATTTTGGCAACAAATTCGCTTGTTAAAGTTATTGTGGGCTTTTTGGGTGTGATTTTGATTATTGTAGGATTGGCTCTTCTGTTCGCATTTCTTAGTACTTTTATTTTTGGATTTACTGATTTTTCAATTGGTAATTCTGCAATTTCCTTTTCAGAATTTGTAGGAATATTCACTAATAATCAAGACATATATTTATTGCTAATTACTTTGATATTAGTGGCATCTATTCCAATTATGTCAATAATTTATGGAGGGATCAAACTTATTTTTAAGATTAAAACCGGAAATAAATATATAGGAATTATTGTTGCTGCAATATGGTTCTTATCGTTGATTTATGTGCTTGTTTTTACAGTTGAAGAAGCAAGAAAATTTAGGAATACCGGAACAAGTGTGGTATCTACAACTATTGCAGGAAAAATGGATACAATCGTCTTGAAAAAGACACAAAAAGGGAACATAAATAATGACGATCAGTATATAATGCTTGGTGAATCTGAATTTAAAGTTATTGATGGTAAACCAGTAATGGCAGGTCGTCCAAGAATTTTTATAGAAAAAAATGACAGCTCTAATTTATTTGTAGCTGTAAAAAAAATAGCACGGGGTACAACTGAAAAAGAAGCACGCGAAAATGCCGCAAATGCACTTTTTGAATGGAATTGCGATACAATTCAAGGAAAAGAAATATTTACATTTGCTCCGGTTTATGAGATTAAAAAAGGTAAAAAATGGAAATTCACACATGTAGAGTTTATTTTAAAAGTCCCTGTTGGTAAGGTTTTGATAATTGATAAAAACATGGCTGATCTTCTTTATTGTGCAGAAAACACAACAGATCTTTCAATTGATGATATGGCTGGAAAAACTTGGATCATGAGCCAGAATGGACTATCTCTCGTAAAATAAATAATAATCTATAAAATATAGCCATCTCGTCTTACTAATAGTGCCCCTTCATAGCTATCTATCACATTCAATACTTTTGGGATATACAGTGATTTTACCATTCGTTCAGCAATGTCGTTCAGCGAGATGTTTTCATCTTGATTAATTAACATTTTGGCATCTGCAATATGTTTTGCTTCGAGCTCGTTTGCCATGCCTCCAGACACAAGTCCGGGCATATAATATAAGCTGCGAATACCGGCACTGCGAGCTTCATGGGCGAAACTGGCAGCAAAACCATGCAGACCTTTTTTTGATTGCACATAAGGAGATGACCCTGAAAACTGTGCATCTTCGGCAACTGAACCAGTGTAGAAAATAACAGATGCAATAATTTCTTTTAATTTTTTCGTGATTTCAACAGGGGCAAATTGATTCACTTGGCTCACTTTTTTTAATGTACTATCACTTACATCTGTTGCTTTTGCAAGTCCACCTGAAATAGCTGCGGTATGAACCAAATAATCAATTTTTTTATAATTTTCTTTCATTAAAAGAATCAAATTATCAACTGCAACGGAATCAGAAAAATCACTTTTAATAAATTGATATTGTATAGGGAATTTTTTTATTTCAGCTTCCAATTTATTTGCTTTCACATCATCTGACGCATATTGTAAAATGAGATTACAATTTTTTTGTGCAAGCTTTTTACTAATTTCAAATCCAATACCTCCCGTACAACCAGTCACCAATGCGATTTTTCCTGATAAATCATGAGAATTTATGGTTGCTTTTTCTTTGATAATATCTTTGGGAACAACATAAGTAAAAGCACCGAAAACACCGCCAACGCCTGCAGATGCTGATAATATCTTCATTCCTTCAATTAATTTGTTTTCATGGTGCAAAATGGAAAAACTCATTGGGATAGATGTCCCGGAAATATTTCCATAGGTGTGCTGTACATCCAGATATAATTTATGAAGTGGTATAGTAAGGTTTGCTGCACATTCATGCAAAATAGCATTCCCTGTTTGGTGGGGGACTATTAGATCAACATCTTCACTATTCCAGTTAGATTCATGAAGGATTTCTGTACTGATTTGTGTAATATTTAATACTGCTCTTTCTTTTACTATTGTATCTGTCATATAGAGATTCCATTCTTTATCCACTCCAACAAAGTCAATCATATTCAGGTCTTGCTTGATGTCTGCACAAACAATACCTTCTTTGTTTTTGCCGATGGATCTGGAGATTATTATTGCAGCTGCGGCATCGCCAAATGTAATAAATGGAACATAGTGTGTAAGATTTGTGAGAAAGCTCGACATGGTTTCTGTATGGGCAACCATCACATGGTTTACAGCCGGATTACATTGCATGAAATCAAGTGCACGCCTTAGGTTGAGCATAAATCCGGAACAACCTGATGAAATAGTCATTGTTGGATTTTGGTTCTGAAAGCTTGTAAAAAAACATTTCACTGTGGCGGCAATACCTGGTGCTTGCTCGTGTGGAGAAACTGTGCTGAAAAACCATGCATCAATTTTTTCAGGATGCATTACAGCATCTTGCAATGCCATATCTACTGCTTTTACCGCTAAATCTAGTGAAGTTTCATATTTACCTATTTGTTTTTCTCCCGGAGGAAACGGCATTACGTGATAGCGTGTGCAAAATCCCATTTTGTATTCTGCAAAGTAATCAAATGGGCTAACTCCGGGGTGTATCTCAAGGAATTTCTTATAGTTGGTGCTATCAAGTATTTTGTCTTCGCGAAAACCTTTTAAATAATTGCTGCGGGTGGCAAAAGCCAAATCTTCATTTGTTATTTTATACTTTCCGGCAGCATGCCCAAACCCTGTAAATATGAAATTCTGATACATTTATATTTGATTGAAACGTAAAGTGTAAAATTAGAAAAAAACCTCAACTAAAAATTTTATTTTCTAGTCCGGCATATTTTATCAATGCTTTTTTCTGTTCATTCATTTGGTCTGTGGTGTCAATATATTGAATTAAAATACTTTTGTTACTTGCTCGCTCAATAAAAGAAATATGGCGATTCCCGTTAATCCAGTGACACTCTTCGTTACCATCAATGTTTGCTGAATAATTACATGTTCCGTATTTTTGAATAAAGAGCGCTTTGAGTTTTCCTATGTTGTATTCTGTTGTGTCAATTTGCATTTCTTGCAGTTTGTTGTTTTTAAAAAAGAGATAGATTCTTCCCGAATTAAGATAATCGTTATAAGATAGTGTGTAACTGGCTTTTGTGACGCCAAGATGTGTAGATATATTATTTAGGATATTTTCTTTTTCAAGAATCTTCATTTTTTCTTGTGCCTCATCCTTACTCATTCCAAAGGCAAGATTTAAAAAAATAATATCGTTTTTATTGCCTGTCAGGAATTCTTGTTCAGTGAGTTTTTCAATGAATTGATCTCTTTCTTCTTTATCAGACAGATTAACGGATTCATTGATTACACGAGTGTTTAAGCAATACAAAATAACAATTGAAAAAATAATCAGGAAAGGTATTTTCATCTGTTTAAAAATTAAAATCAAATATTATTTTTGTTCTTCTTCTAATTGAAACTCCATATATTCTTTGTTTTCATAATAGAAAATCTGAAGAATATCGTTTTTTACAACGTATGACGAAGTAAATTTAATGATTTCCCAAAATTTTTCATTCCACTCATTTTTCTCAACTTTTGGGGGAATATTAACTGTTTTAAATTTAATAATATTTGTATCTGTAAGTTCATATTTGCTTTTTATTTCATTAAATTCAGTAATTCCATCGGCAGTACCATTAGTGCCATCATCGTTGAAATGCAGCTTAATAGGTCTTCTCAATTTATCGGGAGTTTTTATTTGATTTTCAGTTTCAATATTTGTGTAAGCGTTTAATATCCATGTCCCGCTTAATCCTGAATCTTTGAATGGTTGAGCCATAAATCGGATATATCCAAAGTCAGAAATTAAATCAAGCGTATCGCCACTCAACGTATATCGCTGTGCTTTGATGAGCAACTGATAAACTTTTTCTGCAACTTTTCCATTATATGTTTGTTCGTCAGATTTGATGTATTTATATAAAATATTGTTGTTTGTCATTGCTGCAATCTGAATTTTTCCAGGGTTGGAATCAAGCTTGTAGGTCATTTCATAATTATAATGAAAAATCAAGAAATATCCTCTGTGCGAGAGATCATCTTTGTCCATTCCACCATATTGAATATCAGTAAGAATCCATTTTCTATCTGTTAATTTTTCTAATTCTCCACATATGCCTGATATATTTAGCAAAGTTAACATAATCAGCAAAAACGTAAGAAAAAATATGTTTTTAGATAATGGCATAACAGATAGTTAACACAACTTAAACTTATTTGCAAAACCAAATATTGTTTGATTTTTAAAATTTATACTTTTAGTTTCATAACATAATAGCTCCCAGCCAGTGCAGGAATAGCCAGGTTAATAATCCACAAAAAAACTGATGCTGACACAATTCCTGCTGTTTGCGTGCTGAACATACCAACGAAAAATAATGCTACAGATCCCCGAATTCCTATTTCAGCAGCACCAACCGTAGGTATTGCTGACATTACAAGAAAGGTCAATGCAATTGCCACTTGAGCGTTAAATAAACTAATATTTACTTCAAAAAACATTAACGAAAACCAAAATTGAATAGAGAACACCATGTAACGAATTGCACTTGCTCCCAGTAATACAAATAGTTCTCCCGTATTATATGAATCAATTGTTTTAAGCAAATTCTCATATTTCTGAAAAAATTTAAAACGCATAAAATATTGTTTGATTCGTTGCAAATCGAAAATAATCCATAAAATAATTGCTGAAACCATGAAAATAATATACATTGCGTACTGTTTTATAACAATACTTTGAGGCTGACTACTCTGATGTTTTAGCCAGATAGAAGCAGCAATACCGCCAGCAATAATTGTTACTAAAAATTGACTTAAATTACCCAAAAATGTAGATGAAACGGCTGCTAAACGATTTTCTTTTTTTAATACAAATACCCGCCCACTAAATTCGCCAATCCTGTTAATCATAAATATCGACACAGAAATGCCTGCTAATATAGCTTTGATTGATTGTGTAAAACTGATTTTTTCCACATTTTTTATAAGAAACTTCCACTTTAAACTTTCAATACTCCAGTTGATAATCATTAAAATAATAAGTAAAACTAATAAAATAAAAGATTTAATAGAAAAATGAGAAAATGGTAATAATATTTCCGATAGATGCTCGTAGGTAGATAACTTCCAAACAATGTAACTATAAGTTAAAAGTATGATGATGCTTTTAATGATTTTAATAAAAAGCCGGGTTTTTAACATAATCTTTTGTCTGCTAATATTCTGCAAATGTAGTTTTTTATGGCAAACAGCAAAAATCGGATATTTTACATATATCGTATTAACAAAATTATTAGGTTTGTAAAAGTAAATAGTTTATGCAAGAGAACTCAGTGTCAGATAAGAAAATGTCAAGAATGAGGCTTTCACGGCAACCTGCC
>JAVHQG010000024.1:0-6630 GCA_036171035.1 Bacteroidales bacterium | reverse complement strand
CATTTACAAAAGTAAACTCCTTGATTTTCAAAACTACGAAAGCCTCATTCTTGATATTTTCTTATCTGACACTGAGTTTTCTTACAAGAAATAATTACAATACAGAATAATTACATATTATGAGCAAATTTGCAAAATGGATCGGTGGAGGATTAGGCTGGGCATTTTTTGGACCAATCGGAGGGTTACTTGGGTTTGGCATTGGCTCAATAATTGACAGCACACAGATTCACGCATCAAAAAGTTTATCACAAACAACTCAAGGAGATTTTGCTTTAAGCCTTATTGTTCTTGTTGCGGCGGTGATGAAAGCCGATGGAAAAATTCTTCAATCGGAACTTGACTTTGTTAAAAATTATTTTAATCGTATTTTTGGAAAAGAGGCTGCAAGTGATGCAATCAGGATGCTTCGTGAAATACTAAAACAGAATATTCCATTAGATGAAGTGTGTACACAAATCAGGCAAAACCTTGACCACTCTTCTAGATTACAATTGCTTGATTTTCTTTTTGGAATTGCTGAAGCTGACAACGAAATCCATTCCAGCGAACTGATTATTATTGAAAAGATTGCCACAGGACTAGGCATTTCACAAAAAGACTTCAATTCAATAAAATCAATGTTCCTCAAAACCGAACAGATTGAATCCGCATACCAGATTCTCGAAATTAGTCCATTAGCTACTGATGAAGATGTTAAAAAAGCATATCGTAGAATGGCTCTAAAATACCATCCTGATAAAGTTAGCTATCTAGGCGAAGATATGCAGGCATCAGCGAAAGAGAAGTTTCAAAAGCTTCAGGCAGCTTATGAAAAAATTAAACGACAGAGAGGAATGGTATAATTGTTGATAAATTGTGACTTGTTTTTCCAGAGTTTGTGTGCTTAAATCATCTTCAAACGTATATTTGTAATCGAATATTAAAAAAATATAACATGTATCTTAAAGGAATTTTATCTATTTCAGGTTATCCGGGATTGTATAAGCTGATTTCACAGGGCAAAACGTCAATAATTGTAGAATCGCTAATCGATAAGAAAAGAATGCCTGCATATGCATCGTCAAAAATTAGTGCTTTAGAAGACATTGCGATATTTACTGATGGAGAGGAGGTTCCTCTTAAACAAATATTCAAATCTATCTTTAAGCTTGAAAATGGAGGGATTATACCCACTGAAAAGATTAACGACAAGGAAATTAAAAATTATTTTGAAACAGTCTTGCCAAGTTATGATAAAATAAGAGTGTATGTTTCTGACATGAAAAAAGTAATGCAATGGTACAATCTGCTCCATTCACATAATCTTTTAAATGTAAATGAAATGGAAGACCATATTACAGAAAATCCTGATGAAATAAAGGATACAACACCAAAAGAATAAGAATCAATAAAATAAAACAATTACAAAAACCTGTTTAATTTATTTATTAAACAGGTTTTTTATTAAAATAAAGCACTATTTTAGTGGAATGTTAAATATAATAAATTCAAAATTATGATACACTATAAAGAGTTAGGGCTCGTAAATTCCAAAGAGCTATTTCAAAAAGCAATGGCAGGGAAATATGCTATTCCTGCATTTAATTTTAACAATCTTGAGCAACTCCAGGCAATTGTTGGAGCCTGCGTAGAGGCAAAGTCACCAGTGATTTTACAAGTTTCAAAAGGAGCACGTAAATATGCCAACCAAACATTGCTACAATATTTGGCAAAAGGAGCAGTTGAGTATGCAAAAGAACTGGGATGTGCTGTACCAATTGTACTGCATTTAGATCATGGAGATTCTTTTGAAACATGCAAATCATGTATTGAAACAGGTTTTTCATCAGTAATGATTGATGGTTCACACCTCTCATTTGATGAAAATGTAAAAGTTACCAAACAAGTTGTAGAACTTGCACACAAATATGATGTTACTGTTGAAGGAGAACTTGGTGTGCTAGCCGGAATTGAAGATGAAATATCTCACGAAACATCGAATTACACAAGACCTGAAGAGGTAGAAGAGTTTGTAAAAAGGACAGGTGTTGATTCGCTTGCAATATCAATAGGAACGTCGCACGGGGCATTCAAATTTAAAGTAAAAACAGGTGAATTGCCTCCACCACTTCGCTTTGACATCCTTGAAGAAGTTGAAAAGCGTATTCCCGGGTTTTCAATTGTATTGCACGGAGCCTCATCAATACCACAAGACATAGTTGATGAAATCAATAAATATGGCGGGAAAATGGAAAATACTGCAGGGGTTTCAGAAGAGCAGTTAAGAAGAGCAGCCACATCTGCCGTTTGTAAAATCAACATCGACTCTGATGGACGTTTGGCAATGACCGCAGCAATCAGAAAAGTATTGATTGAAAAGCCCGGAGAGTTTGATCCAAGAAATTATTTAGGCCCGGCAAGAGATAAACTTAAAGCACTATATATTCACAAAATCATGAATGTGCTGGGAAGCGCAGGAAAAATATAGATTAAAAAATTTATTGTTAGGGGGGGGTATAGAAAATTTTATTTCTTATACCCTTTTTTTATTTTGTCGCCTCACTAATCTTACACTCGTTATTGTTTAATTTCAGGTTGTTCAATATTTACATGAGAGATATTAAATTCCTTGTCGAATTGAATAATAAATGATTTTGTATTTTCAAAGCCACTATTACTTTCTAATTTATTGAACAGAAATTCAGTCTGTAAGCCTTTCTTGTTAAGTTTCGTGTCGTTAGCGATGCACCCTGTAAAATCACGTCCATATGTTTTCAGTGCATTCACAAAATACATAGCTATATCATATCCCTGAAAACTATATTTAGAAGGTTCTGCATTGTAAAATGAATGATAAAGATTGACAAACTTAATTACTTCAGGTCTTTTATAATCAACATACATTGAAGTAAAATAGGTATATTGCAAGTTAAAAAGATAATCAGGTTCAATATTATCTTCCATTGCCCACGATTGCATTCCAAGCAAATAAATTGGAAATTTTGTTTCCAGTGTATTTAATTTATTAAGGATACTTGCAACTGTTGTTTCTGAAACAGATGGGATAAAAATGACATTATCAATATCCTTACTTAATGACTCCTGAACTCCTTTAAAACCAACTTTCCTATAAATAATATCTTTAAAATGAGGTGGATTCGTTTTAAATTTTTTATTATAAAGCTCAAATAGCTTGGTTTTAAATTCAGCTACAAGCGTAGAATCATCTTTTTTACCAGTGTTAATGGATAAAAAGTTCACTTCTTGGGAATCAGAAAAATAATTTGCAGCCTCTATGATTAATGTATTATTTGAAGCATTAATATGATAAGCAAAAGGATTGTTTTTTAGGAACTCATTGTTTTGAGACAGCGGAGAGACAATTGGAATTTTATTATTTTTTGCAAAATCAGAGAAATGTTTAAGATTTGCACTAAAAAATGGACCAATAATCAGATCAACATCAGCAAACTCTTTCCTTTGCGTAATAGCCGCAATTTTAGCAGAATCTCTTTCAGTATCATAAACCAGCATTTCAATAGACAATCCTTCTTTTTTCAAGGAATCAAGTGCTAAAAGCAATCCCTGATAAAATTCAATAAATTTAATTGATTTAGGATAAATTGGAGGTTCTTCATCTTTCTTTTTGACTTTCAACGCATATCCTCTGTTTTGGGCAATGTAAAAAGGCGACAACAGTGCAATCTTAAATGGTTTCTTATATTTTTTCAAATCAAATCCTGCACAGTCAGTATTTACGGGGGTTACAATGGGTTGCAATTGCGATTGCTCATTTTTATTAATATTTTTTTCGTCCTGTTTTTTTACTTCCGGTACAGCAATTGTTTCTGTTTTTACATCTGCTGCCGGATGCTGTTTTTGTTGCACATTAACATCAGGAACAGGGATAATTAAAGTTTCTCCAATTTTTAATCCATTGGCTTTAATTTCAGGATTCGCTTCATTTAACTGAGTTTCTGTGATTTGATATTTCTTTGTAAGCGCATAGATTGTTTCTCCTTTTTCGACTACATGATTGATTTTATTATCTTTGCCATTGACTTTGCTATCTTCTTTAGTGATTTCTTTTTTTTCAATTATTTGTTCTTTTGTTGTACCTGAATCCTTTGTGGGTTCTTGTTTTTTATTTAGCTGCTCTTTTTCTTTTTGAGTCGTATCTTCCCCCTTTTTAGTTGATTCTTTTTTAGGAATTTTCAGTTCCATTCCTATTTTCAATCCATTTTCGATTGCAGGATTATTTTTCTGAAGGATACTGATTTCAGTATGATACTTTTTAGCTATTGCATATAAAGTCTGCCCTTTTTCAACTGTATGATAAATAAATTTTGTTTTATCTTCCACTACAGGAATTTTAAGAATCATATCTGGTTTTAGCCCTTGAATTGCTTCAGGATTTTCCATAACAATATCTTTTTGAAGAATATTGTATGCCTTACTGATAGCAATAAGTGTTTCTCCCTTTTTAACTACATGAGAGTAATAGTATTTCCCGTCAGTTAAAATTTTCTTCTTTGAAATTTTAATATGGACATCGTCCTGTGCGACAACAGAAAATACCAAAAAGATTAGGAAAGCAGATAATATGCGACGAAATAAAACGGTCATCCGAAATATATTACAAAAAGGGATTAATGATGTTTCAAAATTAATGTAAATTCTGTAATAATAAAAAGCTATCGTCGAAAAGAAATCGGAGCAGGAATAGTTATTTGTCTCATGCTTTCAAGTGCATAATAATCTGTCATTCCTGCAATATAATCCGTCACAACTGTTGTAGTATCAGCTTTAGATATTTCATAAAATGACCAAAGAGACTCAACATAATGGCCAAAAGCCCTATCTGTTTTCACCTCTAATTCAGTATATTTTCCAAAATCATTTTTTAAAGTATTATATAAATGCGAGAAGTGATCAAAAAGAGCATCAATAATTTTATGGCAGAATTTATTGTATCTCAAGAGTTCAGGGTGTTTATAAATATGCTCATAATTAAAATTTTTCAGTTTTTTCATCAGCTCATGTTTTTCGTCAGAAAAACCGATATGGTCTTTATAAGATGAAAAAACAATCATATCTGAAACAAGTGTATTAATGATTTCACCATTTGTGCTACCAAGCTCCTTAAGAACATCATCAGGGATATCCTGTTTCTTAATAAAATCAGCAATAAGGGCATCTTCAATATCTCTTCCCAAATAAGCAATTTTATCGGAAAATCGCATAATACAACCCTCGTACGAAGATGGAATAATATTTCTGTTTTTGATTTGTTCCAGATCGTTTTTAATTTTTCCGGGCTTTAAATATCTGTCATCACCTTCGCCATTATGGCATATAATCCCATCTTTTACTCCAAATGTAAGATTCATCCCATTTCCATGATTCGAAAGATGTTCAACCACACGATAACTATTCAATTCGTGCATAAAAACAGCACTACTGCCAAATTTTTCTTGTAGTGCATGTTCCCCTGCATGACCAAAAGGTGTATGACCCAAATCGTGTCCCAGCCCCATTGCATAAGCCATATCAACATCTAAATCCCAGCCAAAAGCATTCAGCCCCTTACAAATTGTTGCCGCAATCGTTGCCACATGAAGCACATGCTCAATACGTGTACAAACATGGTCGTTTTCAGGAGCAAAAAAAACTTGTGTTTTATGTTTCAGTCTTCTGAATGGCAATGAGTGAATGATTGCAGTCTGATCTCTAAAAAAATCTCCACGAACACCTGATTCTCTAGCATTTGTACGTTCTAGATAGACCTCTTTTGGGAATGGATTTTTCATGAATAAAAATTTTACAATGCCGGATATAACAAGAAAAACTAATATCTAGTGTCAGCCTTAAGCATCTTTGGATTCACTAAAAGGTTCTTACTTTCGTTACATTCAGTGCATGTTGTAGCAATTACCCTGGCTGTTTTTGTTACTGTAACAGTTGTAAATTTCCATTGATTACATTCATTTGCCTTTATGATATTACTTCCGACCCAATGGTGTGTGCCATCAAAAGCATAATAAAAAACTGTACCGGAAGCACTTGCTACAAAATTACCGGTAGTTCCACACTTTGGAGCTTTGTCAGGCGTAGCATAATACGTAGATATTTCGCCTTGAACATCAAATGCGGAATCATAATTATTTTCATTTAATGCTGTCTTTAACGAAAGATATACATGAATTGTGTCGCCATTAAAATCTGACCACATAATTAGATTTGGATTCACAGTTACGTACCCTACTTTTGTGATTGTAGCAGAACTGTTGCTATTTTTTACGCTTAAAGTAACATCAAATTTACCATCAGAACTCCATCGTGCAACAGGGTTTTTAACTGTTGAATCGGAGGTCATCCCATACTGAAAAGTCCATGCCCACGAGGTTGGTTTATTCGTTGACAAATCAGCAAAGGAAACATCCTGATAAGCCCATATAACTGTGCGATCGGAACTAAAATCAGCCATTGTGTCTTTATTGCAACCTAAAAACAAAAATGAAACCGATAAAAATATTGATAAAATAATGCGAATAAATTTTATCTTCATAAGAGGAATTAAAGAACATATGTTTGTGCATGCAAAATTAGAAATATAATTAGTGTCAGCAAGAAAACGCCAATAATTTC
>JAVHQG010000023.1:0-6658 GCA_036171035.1 Bacteroidales bacterium | reverse complement strand
AAGGGCAAAAAATCGCTGGAAAATATTTTTTGGACTTTTCGGAGTGGACTCAAAGAATAAGATGAAAAGCCTGTGAAGAAATTTGCAGGTTTTTTTTATTCATAGCGTAAGGCTTCAATGGGATCAAGCTTAGAAGCTTTAATGGCAGGAATCAATCCAGAGGCAATGCTTACGATAAAGCAAAGAACCACACCACCAATAATCCAAATCCACGGAATAATAAAAGCCCCACCAGTAAAAGAAGAAACAGCATTTCCGGCAATAATTCCCAAAATAATTCCAAGAATTCCACCCATCTGACCGATTATAATTGTTTCGAATAGAAACTGTTGTTTGATGATACTTGATTTAGCACCCATAGCTTTACGAGTACCTATTTCCCGTGTACGTTCAGAGACCTGAACCAGCATGATATTCATCAATCCAATGGCCGCACCAAACAAAGTAATTATCCCAATCATAGTTGCAGCAATGGTAACGTATTTAATATTTTCAAAGAGCATATTTACAAGATTATCGCTTTTACTTATTTCAAAATTATTCTCATCCCTGAAAGTAAGCTGTCTGATTTTTCTAAAAGTACCCTCTGCTTCACTAAAAGCAAGTTCAAGCTTTTTGTTATCAAGAGGCATCACACTTATTGTATAAGACATTTCAGGACGCGGGAAATATTGTCGCACATTATTAATTGGGAGCAAGCATTTTTTATCGCCACCACCACCAAAACTAGCACCTTTAGCCTTTAAAATGCCAATAATTCTATATTTGCCATTGCCGATAGTCACAATTTTGTCGATAGGATTTTCATGTAGAGGGAAAAGTGTTTTTTCAAGTTCAGCCCCAATGATCACAACATTTGTATTCATTAAAATTTCCTGTTGAGAAAAATTTCTACCCCTCACTAAATCATTTCCAGAAACCTGTATATATGAATCATCAACACCTAGAACCTGAATATTTGGATTTGTTTTAATAGTGTTATACTTCATTGTGGCAGAAAAAGAGGCCATAGTGTAAACAGACATTTGTGAAGGGAAATTAAACTCTTCTTTAAATCGCTGGGAATCACGGAATGAGATAGTTTTATACCGGATGCGACGGCCACTACCACCTATATGGATACGCATAACCCTATTTGAAATTGAAAAAGTATTAGCCCCCATAGTTGTAAACTGGCTATTAAGCGAACCCTTGATAGAATCAATTGCAGTAAGAATGCCCACCAACGCTGTTATTCCAATAGCAATAATTAAAATAGTTAGAATTGTCCGCAATAAATTCGAACGAATAGACCGAAAAGCTATGCGTAAATTCTCTCTAAAAAGAAGAAATATATGAGACTTTATGTTCAAGAATTAAAATCAATTTGATTACGAAGTAACATAAATATTTGACAAATTGTATATTTCAAAATATCTTTACTACATGAATTCAATTATCAACTGGCTCGAACAACATCTTGGAACATGTTATTTTCATAAATATATAGGCATTCAGTGTCCGGGATGTGGGTTTCAAAGAGCGTTTATTGAACTGCTAAAAGGCAACTTAACTGACAGTTTAAAGCTTTATCCTGCCTTAATCCCAATCATAATAATGTTTCTACTTTTAGGAATCCATCTAAAATTTAATTTAAAAAATGGAGCACTGATTCTGAAAGTTATTTTTATATTTACAGCAATAATAATCGCAGCTAGCTATATATTTAAAATTATTAATCATAAAATTTATTAGATATGGAAAACAACGAAAACAATGTAATCGATCAATCTTCAAGTTCTTCAATGAATACGCCACAGCAATCTCTTCCAAATGCAGGTGGCATATTAGCGATGGGTATTATTTCAATAGCTTTGTGCTGTACGAGTATTATTGGTCTTGCTCTAGGAATCATAGCTTTGATTTTAGGAAATAAGGCAACCAAACTATACAAAGATAATCCAGGGGCTTACACTGAATCATCATATAAAAATGTTAATGCAGGAAGAATTTGTGCTATCATCGGGCTATGTCTATCAGGACTATATCTGATATATACAATATTTATATTATCAATTTATGGTTTAGCCGGCATGGCAATGTTTAACATGTTAGGCAAAGGAATGTAAACAGAAAAGACAAAGATTATTAAGGGCACTTAAAGTGTCCTTTTTTTTTATATATCATGAATATACAAGAGCATATTAAAAGCTTTACATTACTCGGATTGTTTTTCGCAGGTGTAGTGAACGATGTTCATTCATCAGATAAAAATATTAATGAATTTAAAGAAACCATTAATAAAGCCGAAATCCTAAATCCGTGGTTTACAAAAGCCAACATACATTTTTCTATTCTTCATTGGTCGAAAATGCTAACAGAAAAAAACATTTCAAACTGGCTTAGCAGATATGATTTTAAAACCACTAATAAGCCCCATAAAGTTGGTGTAATCATGGCAGGTAACATCCCAATGGTAGGGTTTCACGATATGTTATCGGTATTGATTTCGGGAAATATTTTTATAGGCAAATTATCATCAAAAGACGACTTATTATTAAAAGCCACAAGTGAATTTCTAATAAAAATCAATAACAAATATAAAAAAAAAATTCTTTGGGAAGAAAATAAGTTAACCGAAATTGATGCAATAATTGCAACAGGAAGCGATAACACCGCCCGCTATTTTGAATATTATTTTGGTCGCTATCCAAATATTATTCGCAAAAACAGAAATTCCATAGCGATACTGTCAGGCGATGAGACAGTTGAAGAGATGACACTTCTTGCAGATGATATTTTCTTATATTTTGGACTTGGTTGCAGAAATGTATCTAAAATATATATGCCAGAAAATTATGAAATTGCAAGGTTTTTCAAACCATTAGAAAAATGGGATCATGTTACAAATCATAATAAATACATGAACAACTACGAATATAACAGAACAATATTATTGATGAACAGTGAACCATATCATGACAATGGATTTTTAATATTAAAACAAAATGATGCAATTGCATCCCCTATTGCAATTATGTTTTATGAGTATTATAAAAATTTGGAAGAATTAAAAGAAAAGATTAATTTTGATAAAGGAAAAATTCAATGCATCGTAGGCAATGAAAAAGGGGGAAATAACACGATCCCATTTGGGACATCGCAACGACCTGAATTGTGGGAATATGCAGATAATATTGATACTCTTACATTTTTAAACACATTATAAAAAAAATTGAAAACGTAAAATATTCATTACAATATGATATACAAATTCAGAATTATATCAGATGAAAGTGAGGAGTTCTATTGCGATGTAGAAATAAAAAGCACTCAAACATTTTATGATCTTCACTGCAAAATTCAATATGATGCAAGTTGGGATAGTTCACACCTCGCAACATTTTTTTTAGTTGACGATTCGTGGAAGAGAGACAAGGAAATATCGTTGCTTGATATGGGAGAGAATACCTTGCTTATGGACAAAGTAAAAATTTCTAGATTTTTAAAAAAAACTAAAGAAAAATTGCTTTACGTATATGACTTGCTTTCAGATAGGGCATTGTTTCTTCAGATTGAATCAATACGAGAAGAAGATGAAGAAGACAAGCGAACATACCCGATTTGCCTGACAGGTGCCGGAGATTATCCCGTGCAAATACTGGATGCCACACGTAAAGCCAGACAACAGCGAGATATTTTTGACGAAGACGATTTTGACGACGATGAATTAAGAGGGAAAGACGAATTTGATGGAGGAAAAGAAGACGAATAAATGCCTAATCATTATAATCGGACCAACCGGCGTTGGGAAGACAGATTTAAGTATTCGCCTTGCAAACGATTTCAGCACAGAAATAATATCATCTGATTCACGACAATTTTATAAAGAACTTACTATTGGCACGGCCATTCCTACGCCAGAACAACTACTAAAAATTCCACATCATTTTATTCACATCCGCTCTATTACTGATTACTACAATGCGTGCATGTATGAGTTTGATGTAATTGACAAGCTACATTCTCTATTTCAATCAAAAGATTTTGTTTTTATGGTTGGTGGCTCAGGGATGTATATAGATGCCGTTTGCAAAGGGATTGATGAAATTCCTGATGTTGACATGAAATTACGGAGTATGCTCATTGAACGAATTAACAATGAAGGACTCGACAATATCCGGGCAGAATTAAAAATACTTGACCCTGAATTTTATGCTACAGCCGATATTCGCAACTCGCAAAGAATTCTACGTGCGATGGAAGTGTGCCTTCAAACGGGAAAACCATTTTCTTCATTTCGTTTAAAAACTCCCAAAAAAAGAAATTTTAAAATTATAAAAGTCGGATTAAACAGAGAAAGAGAAATACTTTACGAACGAATCAATCAACGTGTAGATGAAATGATAAAAAATGGGTTGGTTGAAGAAGCCAAAGAGCTACATAAACACAAGGGTCTATACGCATTAAAAACAGTTGGATACAATGAATTATTTGATTTTTTTGATGGTATTATATCACTTGAAAGAGCCATTGAATTAATAAAACAAAACACAAGAAATTATGCTAGGCGGCAACTTATTTGGTTTAGAAGAGATAAGGAAATACATTGGTTTCATCCAAATCAGGAAGAAGAAATCACAAAATATATTAATCAAAACATATAACCTATTGTTTACATTCACACATGTATCTTTTCTGTTTTCAGATTAACAAGATAGACTCCAGCCAAAATCACAACCATTGATAAAATCTCTATCAGGCTCATTTTTTCTCCATCGAGCAGACCCCAAATAATTGCAAAAAGAGGAATAATATAAGTTACTGAAGTTGCAGCCAGTGCCGTAGTATGTTTGATAAGTAAGTTCCAAGCAAGAGACGCAAGCGCAGATCCACAAACTGCAAGAATAACAATACAACTCAAATTAAAAACAAAATCAGGAGAAGCAGATGGTACTGAAAAATCAGTAAATAAAAGATAAATCCCTGCGAAAGGACCAACCATCAAATAAGTGAGTGCCGTGATTTTCATACTATCCAAATCATGCAAATTAATTTTTACATTATTCACATTAATTCCATAAAAAAGTGTAGCAACAACAATCAACAGAGCATACCAATTTGTTCCCGAAAAGAATGTAGCCAGACCTTCAGAAAACAATCCGGCAGTACCTGCAAAAGCAATAAACACCCCAACAATGTTGACAACTCTAAATTTTGATTTATAAAAAAGCGCACCTATAATTACAGTAAATAAGGGCGTAAGAGAATTTAAGATTCCGGCAACAGAACTAGTAAGATGCTTCTGCGCTGTGACAAAAAAAAAGCAGGGAATCCATTTCCAATAACACTTAAAATAAATAAATACCAAAAATTCTTCCTTGTTACATATTTCAGACTTTTAATAGTTAATGGTAAGAGAACGACAAAAGCAATAAACAAACGCATTGCAGCCACCTGATCATTAGAAAAAGACCGAAGCCCTTTTTTCATTAAAATAAATGAACTACCCCAAACCATTGCTAAAATCAGAAGGACAGCCCACTGCCAGCGTTTTTTAGAAAAATCAATTTTCATGATTCGACAAATATATATTTAAAAGTTCTATAAAAATATTTTTTCTGACAACAAGAATACAAAAAACAGAAACCTCAAAGTTTATTTATATTTTTGGGAAAATTTATTAAGTAAAAATGAAATCCGGATATTTTTCACAAATTAATGTACCATCAAAACTTTTGATGTCGCTATTTGTTATTGTTATTTCGTTCTTCATTTTTTTTCTCATAGGCTTTTTTGCAGGAATGTTTATTTTTAAAATAGATTTTGCCAAGGCTACTACACTATTTGCCGATATTACAAATCCCACAAATATTCATGTCCTGAAATTTTTTCAAGTAGTTCAATCCATTGGATTGTTTATGTTTCCCCCGTTTGTGATAGCTTTTTTATTTGGCAAGAATATATTAGGTTTTCTGCAAATCAACATGAAATTTAAAGTACAAATTATTGTTGCATCAATACTTGTAATGCTTGCAGCGGTGCCGCTTATTAACTTTATGGGAGAACTTAATGCAATGATGAAACTTCCAGGGTTTTTGCACGGTGTTGAAACATGGATGAAAGAATCGGAAGCAACGGCACAAAAAATCACACAAGCATTTTTAAATGTGCATTCTACTGCCGGATTATTTTTAAATATTTTTGTAGTGGCTGTAGTCCCGGCATTAAGTGAAGAACTTCTTTTCAGAGGTGTATTTCAAAAACTTTTTAGCGACTGGACAAAAAGTATTCACTGGGGAATTTTAATCAGTGCAATATTTTTCAGTGCATTTCATCTTCAATTTTACGGATTCATTCCGCGTATGCTTCTTGGATTATTTTTTGGATATTTACTTTCATGGAGCGGAACCATATGGGTGCCTATCATAGCACATTTCATAAACAATGCTTTTGCAGTAATTATTTCTTATTTTGTTAATATAAAAACAATTGGTCAAGAAGTAGAGACAATAGGTGCTTCAGCAAATAGTTTTATATTTGTAATTATAAGTATTCTTACTGTTACAGGATTTATATATATTATTTATTTGAATAGAATTCATAAATCAGATATTACAATGCACTCTAAATAGTTCTTGTAAGAAAACTCAGTGTCAGATAAGAAAATGTCAAGAAT
>JAVHQG010000022.1:0-6749 GCA_036171035.1 Bacteroidales bacterium | reverse complement strand
CAAGGGCAAAAAATCGCTGGAAAATATTTTTTGGACTTTTCGGAGTGGACTCATACATTCTAAATTCATAAATGTAAATAAGCTTAACACAACTACAATTAATTTAGTTTTCATATTTTATGGACGAACACTAGTTAAAATTAATACATTGTTACAACAATTTAATCAATTCATCACAAATTTTCCTTTTGTGATATTCCCATCATCAAAAATAACTTTGTAAAAAAATAATCCTTCACCGACATCATTTTTTGAAATAATTAATTCTTCGGTTGATCTGTATTTTTTCTTAAAGACTACTTTTCCTTGAAGACCATAAAGATAAAGGGTTGAGCTTGTTTTTTTACTATTTCTAATTAATAAAATTTTTACTTCATTCACTGATGGATTTGGAAATGCGTACGATATTTCTGAATCATCAACTAAATTGGGTATTGCCTCTTCATATCCTTTACTCACTGCTACACGCACAATCTGGTAATCTGGTCTATTCTCCAAAATTCCTTTGCTAATCTGCAATATAGGAAATCCAAAACCATATGTGTACCATTTGTAATAATAATTATCAGGCATAAAATCAATTTGAGAGCCAATACCGTTTATATAAAGACTGTCCCATACAGTTTCTTTTGTGTATATTCTTATCGCATCATATGTATTTAATGGGGTAATAATCGTTCCCCAGCCATCAGCAGTAATTGTATCTTTAATATTTGTGACCAAAAGTGAATCTGTAGATTTTTGTATTATAATCCTTGAATTATTGAAGATTGTCTGCCCATATGTTAATAGTGGAAAAACATTTCGATAACCGGATACAATATTTGGGTAGGGATAATCAGAGCCATAATATTTTAAGCCTGTTGCATCTTTTATATAATAGTCGCGATTATCGCATATCTCTGTAACAATATGTGTTTGCCAGTTATGCGAAAAATAGCAATGTGTTTTTAAAGCAATATCTGCTTCAGGAAAAACATCTGCATGAGTATTATATTGAGGGGAGACCCATCTTAAATTCATATTGTCAACGCAACAAAATGTTAGGGTGCTAAAATCCCACGTAATATTTTCGCCTGCGCTACCTGGAGAAAGATTTACAGCCTCAATACTGTCAACTATTGTAGTTGTCTGAACATCACCAATAGCAGGTAGATCTAGTGTATCTAAATACAGTTGACCCTGGCAGGGCTTAACCCATGCAGTGAAGAAAATAAAACCTGATATTAAAAAATAATATTTCATCTGTAAATAATTTTGTTTTAAGGTAAGATGGAACTTTATGTTCACTATTTAGTGTCTGTCCATCTTGCGAACACTATTTATTTTAGTATTTTAGTTTTCGTAACCATGTTCGTTTCATTAATATTTTCGTGTAAATTTGTGTGATTTGTGTAAGGTTTCCAATGGATCTATATGGTTGCATTATCAAAACCACTTTCTTTGAAGGTGGTTATTTATTTACCATTATAGAAACCCATAGAAAAAATAGCAATTGCACCTAAAAAAATAAAAATGAAACCTTATGCAATTGCTTTATGCAATCACAGTCTGAAGTTGGAATTTAAAATTTGCAGACTCTCTATAAGAGGTGGAGATTTAATACCTGTAAATTCAAAAGGGGAAAGTGATTGAATAAAAAAAGTTGGCTGAACAAAATAAATAACAACGGGAACTGTTGTAGCAGGAACTATAGAAGTTACTGTTTTTGAATCAACAAATTTATGCGATATTTTGTATGTGTGGTTTACATTTTTGCATTTATTGCAAGTTGAACCACAGCAATTTTTTGCTTGCGAAAAAAATGAAACAGAAACTAAGGAATTGTTACAATAATGTTTTGATAAAGCAACTCCGCTTGTTGAGAGAATCAACAGTAACGCTAAACTTATGGAGTAAATTTTTCTCAAAATAAAAGAATAATTTTAACAAAGATAAAACATAAATTAAAGCAAAAAAATATATTATTGTGCGTTTAACATAATATTAACAAAAAAAGTCCCGTTTCCGGGACTTTTCAGTTCAAGTGTTTTGAAGATTATGCAGGATGAATTGCCTGAACAGGGCATACATCAGCACACGCACCACAATCTGTGCAGATATCAGCATCAATTTTGTAGATATCTCCTTCAGAAATAGCTTCTACCGGACATTCTCCAATACATGTTCCACAAGCTGTGCAATCTTCGCTAATTTTATAAGCCATTTTTTTATTTTTTTAAGTTAATAAAGTGCAAATATATTTTATATTTTTGGAATACCAAAGATAATTTTATTGATTCTTATCAGCTCCTTAAATCCCTTTGTCTATAATAGGTTCAATATGGAATGATTATTTGGTTTTACCTTTTTTAGTATCCTTATTTTCCTTATTTTTTTCCGGAGGATTAATAGCAACTAATTCTACATCAAAAACAAGTGTAGAATATGGTTGAATTTGCTGCCCTGCACCTCTTTCACCATATGCGAGATTGTATGGTATAAATACCTGAAATTTTGAACCTATTTTCATTAATTGAAGTGCTTCAGTCCATCCGGGAATCACTCTGTTGACAGGGAATGTGACAGGCTCTTTGTCTGATGCATCAAATGTTGTTCCGTCTATTAAACTGCCTTTGTAGAATACCGAAACTGCATCAGTGGCTTTTGGGCTATCTCCCTTACCTTCTTTAAGAACGATATATTGTAATCCGCTTGGAGTTGTAATTACGCCTTGTTTCTTTTTGTTCTCTTCTAAAAAGGCTTTCCCGGCATCAATATTCTTTTCAAATTTTTTCTGTTGTTTTTTCATGAAGTATGCCTGTAAATATTCATTAGCTTTGTCAGGCTTAATCAGATAATTAGAATCTTTTTTTATGACTTGCAATACAGCCTGCGTAAACACTTCAGGATTCACACTGTCTAACCCTGCTGATTTGAAATACATTCCTGTGCTAATCCCCATGCTGTAACTCACTGAGTCAGTAGTTGTCTTTAAAGCAGTAGCTTTCTGCGATTTTTGATTACATGATGCAAGAATTATGAGACTTGCAGCAATTAATAAGCAATTTCTAATAAACATTTTTTTTAATTTTTATTTCAAATGGTTGATAGACCTGCATGTATTTGTGTTATCAATCATTTGAGTTATACATATTTAACCCATACAGGTCTCGTTTATAAGGCTGCGAATATAGAGTTTTTATTTAAATATTACAGGTGGTTTTGATAATTTTATTTTATTTTTGATTTCTTTTATAGCAATTAAAATATAAAAAAACCGTTGATTTGTTTCTCTTTATTTTTTTTGTTTTAGGTGGATATATGATAGGATGTTTTGGTAATATTTTTTTGAAAAGACTGTTTTTGCTGGCTTTAATATTCTCTTTTGTTTTTGTTTCAATTGCTCAAAATTTAAACATTCGAAAACAGCGAGCTGATAAATTTTATGAAACAGGTGAATATGCGCGTGCTGCTACGATTTATAAAAAAGCATTGAAACGTAATAAAAATAAATCTGAAAAAGCAGAAATTAATTTTAAAATCACAGAATGTTTTAGGCTAATTAATAATTTAAAGAAAATCGAAGCTTTTTATAAGAAAGCAATTGCACTTCACTACTCAAATCCAATCATATTCTATAATTACGGCACTGTCCTCCTGAAGTTGGAAAAATATGAGGAGGCACTAGTACAATTTAAAAAATACAAAGACCTTGCTCCTTCAGAGATAAAAGCTGATGAAGCTATTGAAACTGTTTCTTTGGCAAAGGAATGGAAAAAAAATCCAACTGTACATGTTGTTAAAATTTTCAAAAAAATCAATTCTCGATATAACGATTTTTGTCCTTCTTTTGATGAATCTAAAGATTATAATGACATCTATTTTACATCAGACAGAGGTATGAATCTCTCAAAACAAAAAAGAAAGCGAAATAGTATTACTGGTCCTTCAAAAAGTAACATCACCGGACAGATTTTTTGTGATATATTTGTAATTAAAAAAAAGAAAAATGATGAATGGGGTGATGCTGTAGCCCTTGATACTACAGTAAATACAATTTACGATGATGGTGCCACATCGCTTACAAAAGATGGTAAAATAATGTATTTCTCTACATGTAAAATAGAGAAAGGAAAGCAGCAAGGATGTCAGATATTTGAAATGAAGAAAACAGCAGGGAATTGGGCTGTTCCAAAACAATTAAAAATAATCAAGGATAGCACGGTTTCTTTGGGACATGTTTCTGTCTCATCAGATGGTAATATTTTATATTTTGTTTCAAATATGACTGGCAGCAAAGGTGGCATGGATATTTGGAAGGTTGAAAAAATAAAAAATGGCGACTGGGGAACTTCTGAAAATATGAAGGAAATTAATACCGCCGCAAATGAAGATTTCCCTTTTATCAGAGAAGATGGGGTATTCTTTTTTTCTTCAGATAGGTTTCCTTCTATGGGTGGATATGATATTTTTAGGGCTGAAAAAAATGAAGATGGTCAATTGGTTATTGAAAATATGAAATCTCCGGTAAATTCTTCGGGTGATGATTTTGGTATTGCTTTTAAAGGGAAAACTGAAAATGGTCTCTTTACTTCAAATCGTATTGGAGGTGCCGGTGGCGATGACATTTATTCGGTTGAAGTCCCTCCGGTAGAGTTTTTTGTGAAAGGTCTTGTTAAAAATGAATCTGGTAATTTTTTACCCGGAGCAATCATCAGGCTCTTTGGAAGTGATGGCAGTTCTTTTCGCGACACTACAGGAAAAGATGGAAGGTTTCAACGTAAATTGAAGAAAAAAACTGATTATGTTTTTGCTGTTTACAAGGAGGGATATTTTATGGGAAAAGCAAAATTTTCAACAATAGGACTCACTCAATCAACAGATTTTAAACCTGTAATTATTCTTACTGCACTTGCTAAAACATTTGAAATATCAAATATTAATTATGATTTTGGTAAAACAACTTTGAAGGAAGAATCAAAACCAACGCTTGACAGTCTCGCTGAAATATTAAAAGATAACCCGAATCTTACCATTGAGCTTTCATCGCATTCCGATATGGTTGGTAGTGCAGAAATTAATATGGACATTTCGCAAAAACGTGCTCAAAGTGTTGTTGATTATCTCGGAGATCATGGTATTCTACTTGAAAGAATGGTAGCCGTTGGATATGGGAAATCAAAACCGAAAGTTGTCACAAAAGATCTTGCAAAACAATATAGCTTTTTTAAAGAAAATGATGTGCTTGATGACGCATTTGTTAATAGTCTGAAAGACGATGAAAAAGTTATTGCAAATGCACTAAATAGACGTACTGAATTTAAAGTGCTTTCCACAAATTTTATCCCTGGTAAAAAGAATTAACAAGTATTTTGTTAATATCCTTTTTTTTTAAGCGAAAAATGTAATGCTATTTGATGTATTTTTACTGCTTTCGTAGATATTTTTATAAATGAAGTTTAAGTTTATTATATTTTTTACAACACTTCTAATTTTCCTAACGGTAGATATTATTATCTCTGCAAATTATTCCGGTAAATGTAAGAGTGAGACGGCTGCAATTAAGTTTCAGGATGAAAAAATCACCAACGACCTTTCTGAATTCAATGATATGAAAATTATTGATAAAGCGTTCGATAATTTTATGAAAAAATGGAATATTGTTGGGGCTGCTGTGGCTGTGTTGAAAAATGATAAGTTGGTCTATTCACGTGGGTTTGGTTATGCTGATAAAGAAAATAAAATTTGTGTCCAACCGTATCACAGATTCCGAATTGCAAGTGCCTCAAAGTTGATTACTGCTGTTGCGATTATGAAACTTGTTGAGGAGAAAAAGATTTCGTTAAATGACAAAGTTTTTGGAAAAAATGGCATTTTAAACGATAAAATGTTCTTGAATTATGTTGATAAAAGAGTAGAAGATATTACGGTTGAACATTTGCTTCGGCATCAGGGTGGGTGGAATAGAAAATATGGCGACCATATGTTCATGACTGCTGAAATTGCTGCTAAATATAAAGTGAAAGCTCCTGCCGGAATAGATTATATCATACAGTTTGCACTCGCTAAAAAGCTGCATTTTGAACCAGGATCAATCAGTGCTTATTCAAATCTTGGTTATTGCATTTTGGGTAGGGTCATTCAAAAAAAAACAGGAATGCCATATGACGATTATGTTAAAAATGTATTATTAAAACCACTCGGTATTTATAGTATGCAATTGGCAGGGATTACACGTGCTGATAAAGCTGAAAATGAAGTGACCTATTACGAACAGGAAGATGCTGATAAAGTCCCCTCTTGTTTTGGTACCGGCGAATTGGTTGAGCGTTGTTATGGTGGAACAGATTATAAAACAATTGGACCTGCCGGTGGTTGGATTACTTCTATAACTGATATGGCTCGATTGGTTGCTGCAATTGATGGGTTTCCGGGTGTGAAAGATATTTTTTCAAATGAAACAATAGCAAAAATGGCTTATGCTGCTCCTTCAATCAGTCCGATTGGTTGGCGCAAAACCAGTAAAGACGGCACATGGTGGCGAACGGGAACACTTGCAGGCACTTCCGTCCTGATTAAACGTGAGAGCGATGGCATCACTTATTTTGTATTTACAAATACAGGTACATGGAAGGGTCCAAAGTTTTATCCCCAGATTGAAAAAACAATGAGCAAAATATTATCTTCTATTAAAAAATGGCCATCGCAGGATCTAATTAGTTCTTGTAAGAAAACTCAGTGTCAGATAAGAAAATGTCAAGAATGAG
>JAVHQG010000021.1:0-6810 GCA_036171035.1 Bacteroidales bacterium | reverse complement strand
GTTTTCAAAACTAGAGTAACGAAATTATTGGCGTTTTCTTGCTGACACTAATTAAACGTTAAAATTGCAATTGCGCAAATACAGGTTAGACCAGTTAATTTCGTACATTTGAACAAATTGTTTTTGTATAACAACTTAAATAATATTTTGTATCTTTTTCAAAAGTATCTTTTTATCGATTGGTTTAGACACATAATCATCGCAACCGGCATCAAGACATTTACGCTTATCATCATCCATTGCATTTGCTGTTTGTGCTATAATTGGAAGATTCGGATTAATCTGTTTGATCTTTTTTGTTATTTCGTATCCATTAAGACCTTGCAACTGAATATCCATCAAAATTAAATTTATATCATTGGTATTCTTACAAATTTCAAGAGCCTTTTTGCCATTGTTTGCATGATAGATTTTTATTTTACTTTTTTTTAAAATTTCTTTTAAGAATTTATAGCTTGTTTCATCGTCCTCAACAATCAGAATACTTTTATTTTCCCATTTATATAGGCTATTTTCATCAACATTCACATGTTCTCCTACAGGTTTTATATTGAGTGTTTTATATGGCAAAGTGAAATAAAATGTTGAGCCTTCGCCTTCGATAGATTCAACCCAGATATTTCCACCCAGCAAATCAACCAACCCTTTTGAAATTGCGAGGCCCAGACCAGTGCCGCCAAATTTTCTTGTAGTAGAACTATCTACCTGTCGAAATCGTTCAAAAATAAAGGTAAGCTTGTCAGGGTGTACACCAATGCCCGTATCTTTAACGAAAAACAAAATCGTATTACTGTCTTTGAATGTGTAGCCAAATGTTACATTTCCTTTGATTGTAAATTTCACAGCATTTCCGATAAGATTTGTAAGAATTTGTCTTAATCGGGTGATATCAGTAACAATTTTGCCTTTTTCATCTTCAATTTCTTTTTGCATTTTAAGCTCAATATGCTCTTTATCGTTCTGTAAATTTTCTGCCTGAAAGAAGAAAAAAAGTTCAAAAAATAAAGAACTCAATGAGATCTCTTTTTCAACAATATTAATTTTACCTGCTTCAATTCTTGAAATATCAATAATATCATTAATCAACGCCAAAAGATGTCTGCCACTGTTATTAATCCGTTCTATGTATTCTTGTTTTTTCTTTTCAGATATATCAGGGTCTTTAAGTAACTCTGCAAACCCAAGAATGCCGTTCATTGGTGTGCGGATTTCGTGGCTCATATTAGCAAGAAAATCTGATTTAAGATTATCAGCATCTTCTGCACGTTGCTTTGCTTTAATTAACTCTTCTTCTGTAATTTTTAGCCGATAATTGAGGGATTGCAGTTCGGCTATTTTTTTTGAACACTCCTGATTTTGTCTCAGAAGATCCTCATAAGTTGGGTTTTGGGGCATAGATAGAATAGATTATGTTAACAATTTGCTGGGGGGTATATTTGTCTGTATTTACTATCAATGTGGCTTTGGTATAAAAGAGCTCTCTTTCGGCAAGTTTGGCAGCAACAAAAGACCCTAATTGATGTAATTCTATATTTTTTAGTAATGGTCTTTTATTTGGTTCAGAAACAAGCCTGTTTTTAAGGATATCTAAGCCTGTTTGCAGATATACTGTTTTTCCCAAAAGATTCATATTATCCATATTATCAGCGAAACAAGGTGTTCCTCCACCAGTAGAAACAACAATATTTTTTTTTACTAAAATTTCCGATAAAAGTTTCGTTTCTGCCTCTCTGAATTTTTCTTCTCCGTGATTCTTGAATATATCAAAAATGCTCATACTATAAGTGTCCTCAAGGATTTGATCCATGTCAATACAATCAAAACATAATTTCCGGGAAAGTAATTTAGCAATTGTTGTTTTTCCTGAACCCATGAACCCTATGAGAAAGATCTTCATCTAAAAAACGATATGTTGTTGTTAAAATAAAATTCCATGTTTGCCGCTTGGCATTTCAAATAGTTATATTAACTTATTATATCGAAGCAAAACGCTAGAACAAAGACATTTGAGTAGGTTTTTCGTTGCTGTTTGGTTTTTTAGGAAGTGGTTCAGGCAATGGAACTGATTTTTCGTCAAATTCTTCTATGATATTTGGTTTCGTATTAATATCTTCTTTTACAAGTGGTTCAATAAAGCCAACTTCCTCTATATCAAACGTAGAGAGCCGTTTTCCACGAGCTTTAAACCCTTTGATTCCAATAAATTCTTCAACATCAATTATTTCAGGATCTCTCTTTGCATGCTTTCCCCCGAATGTTATCTCTAGCTGTGGCCAACGATCATCAGTAAACGTAATCATTTTTGAATTAGGATGCTCGCTGATAAAACTATTCAGTTTATCGGAATCTTCTATTTGAAATCGTTTTAAGTAGGTTAATTCCTGCTCTCCATCAAAGTGAGCTACAGACCACACTTTTGCAGGATCAAACTTTTCTATTACCAATAAATCTTCTTCAAAATGATTCGACAAATCATAGTTAGTAAGTCTGTAACATCCGGATTCCGTAATGATTAGGATTCTATCGTCGCTCATGAATTCACCAATATAATCGCCGCGTTCTTCAGCATTAAGCCGAAGCACAACCCTGTCAAACCAAAGTTTGATGCCGCCTAACGTTGATGTACCCTGTTCTGTTATGGCTATTTTATGAATATCGTTTCTAGTAAGTATGTTTCCAATAGCACCTCTGCCTTTTATATCAATTTCACTAAAATTCTGTTCAAAAATTAACTTTTTCATTTTTGGTTTTGGTTTCAAAAACACCTTCAATACTTCTGCCTCTCCATTTGGATTGGCTGTAAAATATAGGATTTTTGAACCTTCTGTGCCTTTTGAAAGATCGTACTCTTTGTCAAGAATCATGCTTGTAATGGCACAGCGTTTAATCATTGCAAAACCATTTTTCCCATCACGATAAATCACATTATAAATAGTTCGCTCATCATTCTTGTTAAATATGGCGATATAAATAATATCTTTCCCAACAAAAGTTTTATCTGAAACTCTTGTAATTAAATATTTACAATCTTTTTTGAAAATAATAATACTATCAATATCCGAGCACTCACACACGTATTCATCTTTTTTTAGGCTTGTACCAATAAAACCCTCCTTACGATTAACATAAAGTTTTTCATTGGCGGCTACAACACGTGTTGCTTCAATATCATCAAAATTTCTTATTTCTGTTCTTCTTTCCTTTCCTGGACCATATTTCTTTTTGATTTTCCTAAACCAATCTATTGTGTATGATACGATTTGCTCTAGATTATGGTCAATTGCTTCTATTTTACCCTCTATTGCAGAAATATGTTCGTCAGCTTTGAAAGCGTTAAATTTTGTAGTTCTTTTAAATGGTATTTCAGATAATTTGATAATATCTTCACGAGTAATTTCTCTTTTCATTTTTTTCCTTATTGGGGAAAGTCCTTTATCAATAACCCCAACCATTTCGTCTTCGTCACTACATCCTTCAATTTTAAGATATACTTTTTTTTCAATAAAAAATTTCTCAAGCGATGCGTAATGCCACTCTTCAATTAGTTCTTCTTTTTCAATTTCGAGTTCTCTGCGAAGCAGATTTTTTGTATTTTGAACAGATACCTGAAGGATTTCACTCACCCCTATAAAACGAGGTTTATCTTCCTCTATTACGCATGCGTTGGGAGAAATTTGCACCTGACAATTAGTAAAAGCATAGAGTGCATCTATTGTAATATCGGGAGATGTTCCGGGAAACAGATGAATAAGCACTTCAACTTTTTCCGCTGTATTATCATCAATTTTTCTGATTTTAATTTTGCCCTTATCGTTAGCTTTGATGATAGAATCAATAAGGCTGTCTGTTGTTTCGCCAAAAGGCAGCTCTGTAACAACGAGTGTTTTTTTATCGAACTTTGCAATTTTGGCTCTTATCTTAATAGCACCTCCACGAAGTCCATCGTTATATTTTGAAAAATCAGCATATCCTCCGGTTATAAAATCTGGTAGAATTTCAACTTTTTTGTCGAACAATATATCAATACACGCATCCAGCAATTCGTTGAAATTATGAGGCATTATTTTGGAGGCAAGTCCTACTGCAATACCCTCAACACCTTGAGCCAGCAACAATGGAAATTTTACAGGGAGGGTAATTGGCTCTTTGTTTCTTCCATCATATGATGGTTTCCAAAAAGTTGTTTTCGGATTAAAAACAACATCAAGAGCAAATTTAGAAAGACGTGCTTCAATATATCGCGAAGCAGCCGCACTATCGCCTGTATGAATATTTCCCCAATTTCCCTGAGCATCAATCAGCAGATTTTTTTGTCCCAATTGAACCAATGCGTCTCCAATTGAAGCATCTCCGTGTGGATGATATTGCATGGTGTGCCCTATGATGTTGGCAACTTTATTATATCGACCATCATCTAACTGGCGCATGGAATGCAAGATACGACGCTGTACAGGCTTCAGTCCATCGTAAATATGAGGAACAGCACGTTCAAGGATTACATATGAAGCATAGTCAAGAAACCAGCTTTTATACATACCTGAAAGATAGATAGAATCACCCTTTACTGTTTTTGGAGTAAATTTATTCGTTTCATTTGGCTGAGGTTCAAATGATTCGTCTTCGTCATCCACTATATGTTCTTCGTCTTGGCTCATAATTTCTTTAAGGCGGACAAATTTATAAAAAAAAGGAGAGAAAAAAAGGACTGTTTATAAATTTCAAAAAGGTTGATTCTATGAGCCTTGTAGATGGTTCATAACGAATAAGACAAAAAATTGCTTGTAAAAAAAACTTAACCTTTTTGAATTGTAATCATTCTTTAATAAACACTTTTCTAATAGTGTTTTTATCAGTATGAATATTCAAGACATATTTACCGGCAGAAAAACCACTAATATTTATTTTAAAATCAGCATCTTTAGCAGAAGAATTGATAGAAGCTAGATTCTTCCCATTCATATCAAACAATTCAATTTTTAAAATATTTTTCGATTTATTCGTTTGTACAAAAATAAAATCGTGGACAGGATTTGGTAAAACAGTAAAATCTTTTTCGCTGTATAGCTCATCCACATGCTGAATAACTGGATTTTTTGTAACAATCCATTGATTGGGATCAAACTGTATATTCTGTACAGCAAAATTCAAGGGAAAAGATATTGTTTGCGCATCAACATTATTCAAGATTCTGCAAATGGTATCTTGTGTTGCACCAATAAATTTAATAGGCAAGTGCATTTCAAAAAAGCTAACTGAAGCATGTGACTGCGATTGATTAATTAGTAATGTCACAAGCCCGTTGTTATCCTGACTCCAATGAATGTCGTACATTGGAAATCCTTGACCATAAAACCAATCGGAAAAATATTCTGACAGACTTCTACCCGATGTTGTTTCAAAATGGTGAATAATATTAGAAGTATAGGCAAATCCATTTATTAAAGCGGGATCAGTTAGATAATTACGAACTGCAGAAAAAAAAGCAGAATCGCCCAACTCCCAACGAAGCATATGTAAAATCATAGCACCTTTTGAATAGGACAATCGTCCATCAAACACACGATCAATAGAAGTTGTATCATCGCAATAAACTGATCCATCAGGATGAGAAGTAATATAATTTATTTGATTTGTTTTCCATGTTGGCCACCAATATCCATCAAACATTTTTTCGTAAGACCAGCCTGTAACAAATGTTGCAAATCCCTCATTTAGCCATATGTCGTGCCAGTTGCCGCACGTAATATAATCGCCAAACCATTGATGAGCTAATTCATGGGCTATTAGTTCATAGCCAAAGCTTCCGCAAAATGTCATAGTTTGATGTTCCATTCCACCAGAAAAGCCACATTCAGCATGACCATACTTCTCATCATTAAATGGATATTGAATAAAATATTGATTGTATAAATGCACAAGAGCTTCTGTGTTAACTGTTCCTTGCCGGGCTTCTGCCATATCTTCAGGATAAACATAATTTAAAACCTCCAATGAATCTGTACCAGGATAATGTACCCAATCAGAATAGCTCGCATAGTTCGTAACTGCAAGAGCAATCAGGTATGTTGCTATCGGATGCCGATGTTTCCAATGTGCAAGCTTATTTGTGCCAGTGATTTCCTCGCTTACAAGTTTTCCATTAGATGCAGCTTTATATTGTGATGGGCATGTAATATAAACATCGATGGAATCTATTTTGTCTGTAAGTGCCTGTTTACAAGGCATCCAATCCATTGCGCCATAGGGCTCAGACAATGTCCAAATAATTGAGTCGTTTGTATGAGTGCCTCGCATAAACGATCCAGAACCATTTTGAGGTGGCGTACCTTGATAAAAAATTGTAATGCTGTCTAATTGTCCAAGTGCAATCGAGGTTGGTAAATTTATGGTTAAATCTCCGGCAAAATGATTCGATGAAAGGTGTTGCCCATGATAAACCACAGAATCACAAGTGAGTTCATTTGCCATATCAAATGATATTTCAGGCATACTTGCAACAACAGGTTTAAAATATGTTGTTATAGAGCCTTTAATGAAATATTCTTTTGGATTAATTTCCCAACATAACCGCTGATATTTCATATCATAATTCAGACCGGCAAGGCTTTTATTCGATAAGAGTAATTTCTTATGGTACTGATTTTCAGCTTGCACAATTTGGTTAAACAGTTGTTCATCAGGCTTTATTTGAGCAATTATAACCAAAGGGAAAACAAGAAAAAAGAAAAACAATAATTTTGGCATAACAATCATATTTAGTGTTTGCAAGAAAACTCAGTGTCAGATAAGAAAATGTCAAGAATGAGGCTT
>JAVHQG010000020.1:2482-6821 GCA_036171035.1 Bacteroidales bacterium | reverse complement strand
TAAATTTTTAATCGTAAATAACAAATGGTAGAATTAGCAATTATTTTAGGGGTAGTAATCAGTTTATTTTTTATTGAAGCTTTCGGTCTTGCTTCGGGAGGTATTGTTGTACCCGGATATATTGCGCTACAACTCTCGCACTGGGACCAGATGATGGGTACTGTATTTATTAGCTTTATAACTTTTTTAATTATTAAAGGTCTTTCAAAATATATGTTTCTGTATGGAAGGAGACAAATGGTTTTATGCCTGCTGATTGGTGCACTTTTATCTCTTTTTTCTCATAAATTTTTAGCGTTTAATATCACGTATTCTACCGTGCAATTTTCTGCTATCGGTTGGGTAGTGCCTGGGCTCATTGGTCACTGGTCGGTAAAACAGGGGTTTGTGAAAACATTTTTTATGCTGGCCATCACTTCTATAATTGTGCGCCTGATAGTTATTTTAGTTTATAATGGAAATCTGATTCAATTAAATTAACGAATATGAAAAAATTTGACATCCGCTCTATTTATACCATAGGCATTCTTGCATTCATTGCTATTTCCTGTTTCGTATTGGTGGAATTAACAACCGGCGACCGTAAACAAAAATGGTATGATGAGAAGTATGAGGCTTCTGCTCTGACAAAAAAGGCTCACGTTTATTTAAAAGATATTCAATTAAAAAATGGAGAGTATCTTGATAATTTAAAAGACCCGAATGAAACTGCATTGGTGGGGCAGGAATATACCCAGATTTCAACAGGCAGGGGTTCCCTTCCTGTTAAGCTTTCAACCACTAACCCAAATTTTGCTGGGCTGGTTGTTGCCTTATTAAAAGATGCCAATGTTAAGGAAGGCGATGTGGTTGCAGTATGTATGACAGGCTCTTTCCCTGCATTGAATGTTGCTACAATTGCAGCTATTCAGACACTCAAATTAAATCCAATAATAGTTTCTTCAACAACTGCCTCTACATGGGGTGCAACAGACCCCTATTTTACTTGGCTCGATATGGAAAATGCACTTTACAAAGCCAATATCCTGAAGTTTCGCTCTGTGGCTGCCTCCATTGGAGGGAATGAAGATATTGGAAGTACTTTGAGCGTAAAGGGGCGTGAATTTTGTAAAGAAGCTGTTTTTAGGAATGGACTTGAATTTATTAATGGAAGTACACTTCTCGACAACATCAATAAACGAATGGAGTATTTCAAAAAATATGCAAACGGCAAACCGATTAAAGCTTTCATCAATGTAGGCGATGGGATGGCAAGTCTTGGATCCGGTGCTAATGGGAAAATTTTACCATCAGGTTTGAATAAAAAGTTTTTTGTCAGCAAATTGAAAGACAGACAGGGTGTGGTCTATAATTTTATTAATGAAGGAGTCCCAGTTATTCATCTGTTGCATCTTGAAAAACTAATGAAGCATTATAAAATTCCAATTAATCCTGTTCCACTTCCTGAAGTTGGCGAAGGATCACTATTCTTCTCGAAAAAATATAATGTTGTCTATGTTGCAATTGCTGCTTTTGTTTTGCTAGGAAGTGTTATCTTTTCCGTTATAATGAGTATTAAAAAGAATAAGCTTGGTGATGATGTGCTGGAAAGCAATTTGGTAATACATTAAAACAATCTGAGAGTAAAAAATATTAATCCAAAATTAAATGAAGATGATTATATCTGTAAAAAAAAATAAATCTGAAATAAGCAAAACAGGCATTTATTTTTCTGTTTGGGTACTTTTATTTTTATTTTCTACAGGCGGGGTAGCAGCGCAAGACAATGCTGAAATTCTTCCCTTGAAAAATAAAAATAATATTAATGTAATTGCAAAAGGGAAACCTATAAAATATTTTACCCTTTCACCAGCTGAAGGCACTTGGTTTGCAGTTGACGGACCAGGCCGTTTGATTGGTTTTTGCAGGGTACGCCTGAAAAGTGGTGCAAATCCTGATAGTGTTTACTCAATAAAATATAAAATTGATGATAAATTAGTGCGGGTTAAAAAACTCAGAAAAGTGAATGTTGACCCTAATGCTTCTTATGAAGATAAAACAATCAAGTTGTTGCCTTCAAAAGTAAAAGATTTTACAATTCAGATACCCCCAGATAAACATATTATTGAAATATTTTCTACAAACCCAGATGTTATTATTGATGCGCATTTTAAATATAAGGAAGGGAAAAAACCAAAATGGGAACATGTCGAACCGTCAAACAAACCACCTACAGAAAAATTAAAAGCATTGAATGAAGATAAAATACAGGAATATTACCGGGTAAATAATTCATCTGTTATTAAAGTGAAAGTGAAAGGCCCTACAACAATACAGGCATTTGTCAGAGGAGAATTTCAGTGCGATGTTTATGGCAGCGATGAAATAAAAATTGAAGCTTTTCGTAACGACACACTTTTGAAAACCTATCGCTTTTCCTGCAAACGTTCAAATGCTTTGGTTTATGAAAAGAATAAGGATTTAGTACCGGGTGGCCTTGATAAAATTTTTATGGAAGTTCCTAAAGGAGACAATAATTTTAAATTCGTAATGAAGTCAGTAAATAAAAGTGCTTTAATGAGATTTTCATACGATAAAAATATGACAGAAAAATAATTAAATATGATAACCAAAATTATCCATCTTAAATTTAAAGAAAACTATGAAAAAAAATGTACTCACTATGTCTCTGTTAAATTTGTTATTTGCTTTATTTATTTTAACCAATAGTAATGCCAATGCCCAGATTTACCAAACATGGACTAACAGGTATAATGGAATCGATAATTTAACGGATAGCACATGTTCTATCGCAACTGATAATAACGGGAATATTTTTGCTGCCGGTTTCACGAAAAGACTTTTGAGCAAAAGAGATTATTTATTGGTAAAATATAACTCCAATGGTGATACACTTTGGACAAGGACGTATAATGGGCCGAACAATGGAGAAGATATTATTATTGCAATGGCCTTGGATGTTTCAGGAAATGTATATGTAACCGGCGAGGTTGACAGCAATTATGTAACTATTGGGTACAGTAACGATGGAGTCATTCTCTGGCTGAATACATATAATGGTTTAGGTAGTGGTATTGACCGTCCGGTTGCCATTGCAACTGATGCAAGTAAAAATATTTTTGTTACAGGATACAGTGATGGCTCCCTGACACCAGATTCCAATTTTAATTACGCAACTGTAAAATATAATTCTGCAGGTGTGCAACAATGGGCAGTTGTTTACAATGGCCCAGCCAATAAAAATGACAGGGCTTCGGCATTAACACTTGATGCTTCAGGCAATGTGTATGTAACAGGATATGCTTACAGTGCTTTAGGCCATCGTGATTATATGACTGTAAAATATAATACCAATGGGGTGCAACAGTGGGTTGCTGCATTTGATAGAAATTTGGGTGGTTACAGTAAACCGTATTCTATTGTCACGAATTCGACCTATATCTGGGTTACCGGCCGTGCCAGCAATGGAGTGGATTATGATTTTGCCACCGTTAAATACGATATGAATGGAACACAGCAATGGGCATCTATTTATGATGGCGGCGATAAAGATTATGCACGTTCCATCGGCATCGACAATTACGGGAATGCATACGTTACAGGCAGTAAATTTAATCTTCTCAGCAACCATACTGATGGTGTTACTGTAAAATATGATGCCGGTGGTGTTGAGCAATGGGCGATTCCTTACAACGGAACTGCTAATTTAGATGATGACCCCAGAAAGTTATTAGTAACAGGGAACGGAGATGTGTATATTTGTGGTGAAACAAATACTGTACTTGATTCAAGCGATTACTTTTTAATAAAATACAATACACTTGGTGTTCAGCAATGGGTGAAAACCTATAATGGAACAGGAAACATGTTCGATGGTATCAGGGCTATCTGTAGAAACAGTCTGGGTGAAATTTTTGTTACAGGTTATAGTCAGAACATAAGTGGAAATAAAGATGTTGTTACTATAAAATATTCAACAACCCAGCCAGCTATGGCAGAAGAAAATTCAATAGACAACAGCAATATTAAAATTTACCCTGTTCCTTTTGAAAGCACTGCAACCCTATACATCCCTGAGAATATAATTAATTCAGGTAGCAATATTCATTTTAAACTTTACGACCTGCTGGGCAAAGAAATACAATCAATGGAAAATATTAATTCATCCAATACTGTAATTAGCAGGGATAAGTTACCAACTGGTATATATTTCTACAATGTACTGGTTAATGATGCGATTATTAATAATGGTAAAATCGTCATTAATAAATGAAAAAAATCTGCCTTAGTTTATTTTGTCTGATTATATGCAATCAAGTAATTTTTGCACAATTAATTT
>JAVHQG010000020.1:0-2382 GCA_036171035.1 Bacteroidales bacterium | reverse complement strand
AAAATGCAACCGTGGATTATAACAACTGTTGTTTACGGGCTGATTGGAACAGGAATTTATCTTAAAATACAATCAGATAAAAATTATCAATTGTATCATGATGCAATTGAACAGTCTGTAATGGACGACAAATATTCGCTGGCAAACAGTCAGTATAAAAACTTGTTTTCTTTCATAAGTACCGGAATTGCTATATGGGTGGCTGATGTATTATTGGTTGCAAAGAAAAAATCAAAAATCAAAAATAAAGCTGTTACCTTGAGCGCAGTCGAAAAGTCAAATATATTTTTCAACTATGATTTGAAAAATAAGGCAGTCACATTTTCTTATAACATCAGTATGAAATAATGCACAGAAAGAGTTTACTGAAAAAACAAAAATTCTTTACACTGAAGCTGTTGGTTGCCATTGCCTCTTGCTGCTTTTTCAGTTCATGTGGCAATTTATTGCCCGATCTGCAAAGAGACAATCTTCTTGATATCAAAAATGAAAAAAATGCACTGCAATGCAGTAAGAGTATTGTCGTTTATGACACATATGGAGACATGGCTGCAAATTCCGGTGAAACGGTTTTTATGGAAATATATTTAAAAAATAACAGTAAAAAAATTGCCCATTTTATTACGGGTAAATTTTCCACTGAAAGCCCTTATGTATCGAATTTAATGCCGAAAATGGAAATAAATTTCTGGAGCGGGAAAGGGCTGAATTTTATTGACCCGGGCAAAGAGGCTTATGGAGCATATAAAGATGCAGCTAATAATGTAATTTATTCAATGAAGTTTGATTTGTCACCGAATACTCCTGAAAGTGCAGAAATACTTTTCAATATAGATATTAAAGATATTTACGACCATCATTGGAACAGCTATTTTATAGTAAAAGTCAAAAAAGTAAACACAGACGTTCATTTTTACAATTATCAGGTGGTTTACGATAACAACCACGATGGCATTATCAACAAAGGTGAAACTGTTTATCTGAAAACATTTTTAATAAATTCAGGACAAGTTACAACCAAAAAAATACAAGCAGTAATTTCTTCAACAAATCCTTTTATAACAAACCTCACACCCGATACTGTGTCGTATTTAACAATGAATCTCAGTAATGTGGCTCTATACGGTATGCAGGTTTTCGGATATTTTAACAGTGCGCCGAATGATTCTGTTTATTCAGTTAAATTTGATGTTTCAGGCAATGCACCGTCAGGTTCGGAAATTCTTTTCAGGATAGACATAAAAGATATTTTCAATAATACCAGAACAGATACATTTAAAATTGTGGTACATTAACCCTTTGTAAATGCGAAAATTGATTTTGCTGCTGACTCTGTTTTTTTCTTTGGTGTTAATAACGAAAGCACAGGTTGTTGCTACATTTCAATCAGGCACAATAAAAGGAAAAATAACAGATACCATTGCTTCTTCTCCTGTTGGATTTGCAAATATTGTTTTATACAGGGTTAAAGATGCTTCATTGGCACAGGGAGCTGTGAGCAGTCCTGACGGAAGTTTTATTATTAAAAAAATCCCAGAGGGAAAATATAATATTGTAATAAGTTCTGTCGGGTATTTAAAACATAAGATAAACAATGTGCAAATCTCAGCAGATAAACCGGAAATAAATTTAGGGAAAATTGTACTAAAACCATTTGTATCTAAATTATCGGAAGTTACTGTTACATCTGAAAAAGCAGCGGTTGAATATTTCTTAGACAAAAAAGTGGTCAATGTTGAAAAAGATATTGCCAGCGAAGGAGGTAATGCGCTTGATGTATTAAGAAATGTTCCGTCGGTTACAGTTGATGCAGATAACAGCATCAATTTAAGGGGAGAGAGCAAAGTCCGTATTCAGGTTGATGGTCGTCCGTCAAAGTTCAGCGGAACAACGCTCGACCAGATTCCGGCAAGTGATATTGAAAGTATTGAAATTATTTCAAACCCATCAGCGAAATATAATCCGGAAGGAAAGTCGGGCATTATTAATATTAAAATGAAAAAATCAAAAGATGATGGTTTCAATGGAACTGTTATTGTCGGTGCCGGAACCAACGACAGATACAATGCTTCTGTTAACCTGAATTACAAGTACAATAAAGTAAACTTTTTTTTGACTTATCTTACAAAAACTTATGGTAGTACAGGCTTGCGAACAAAAAACAGAATCACTTACGGATGGGATTCCATTAATCATATTTACGAAGATGGAAATTTCTATAAAAAAAATAACCTGAACAATTTGAAAGCAGGTATTGATTTGTATTTAAATCCAAACAATACACTCACATTAACCGGCCAGTATAACAATGCTTTCAGGCAGAACAATGAAGATATTAATACCACGAAAAAGAATATTAATTATATAATTACCAAATATTAC
>JAVHQG010000019.1:0-6856 GCA_036171035.1 Bacteroidales bacterium | reverse complement strand
TATTTAGTGATTTGTATGAAACAAGTTCCCGAATTTATTTAATTTTTAATTATAAGAAAACGTTACATCATTGATTAATAAACACATTCATATTAAAAGTTGCAGATATTTTCTTTTCCTTATTATTCTAACTTTTGTTGCTTGCAAAAAATATCCTATCGGCCCACAGCCTGTGAATGTCGCAAATGGCGATACTATTATTCATAAAAATGGAATTTTTATTGTGTGCGAAGGCAATTATAATTGGGGAAATGGCTCTATCTGTTATTATGATTTTTCAACTAAACATATATCCCTAAACCTTTTTCAACAAATAAATGCCAGACCTCTTGGTGATGTTCCGCAATCTATGACTATTAATGGCAACAAAGCATATATCATTGTAAATAATAGCAATAAAATAGAGGTGGTTGATATGCCTTCTTTTAAAAGTTTAGGCACAATTTCCGGGATAAATTCTCCCAGATATATTATTTTTATCAGCGATTCAAAAGCATATGTGTCGAGCTTATATGGAAATGTGATATACATTATAAACCCACAATCAATGAAGGTTATAGGCACTATTGCAACTGGAACATCTACAGAACAATTGCTTTGGGTTAATGATGAAATTTGTGCAGCAAATTGGAGCAATGGCAATAAAATTTTTGTAATCAATCCAAATACTGATGCTGTTGTTTCAACGATAATCACCGGCAAAGAACCTTGCAGCATGGTACTCGATAAACATAACAAACTTTGGGTTTTGTGTAGCGGAGGATATTTGCACGATGAAAATGCCACATTAATAAAATTTAATTCTTTGAATTTTGAAAAGGAAAAAACATATCAATATGTAAATAATTCATATCCAACAAAACTTTGTGTAAATGCCACAAAAGACTCATTGTTTTTCTTAAATAATGGGATATATAAATTATCAATTTATGATGCTGAATTACCCGTTCAACCATTTGTGTTTGCAAAAAATAGAAATTTTTATGGACTTATTACAGACCCATATGCTGCACAATTTATTGTTTCCAACACAGTTGACTATGTTCAGCAAGGCTTGATTTATCGTTACAGTAACAATGGATCAGTACTCGATTCATGCAAAGTAGATATTAATCCCGGAGAATTTTGTTTTAACTAATACATACAATCATGGCAAAAAAAGTAGTTAAAAAACCAGAAAAATTATCGAAAGAAGATGAATTGCAGGAACAATTTGAGGCAGAATTAGACATTGCCTTGTTATATATGCTTGAAATATTTCATAAACATAAAAAAATCCTTAATACTTATTTGGATTACGAGGGTGATTATGACGATGGCCCATCCTTTCAGGTAACTGTAAATGCCAATAATAAAGGGAAATTAGAAAGTGCAGATATTCATCTTGAATTTAAGAATCTCGACAAGTTTGTGAAAAATATGAAAGCCTGATTTCGCTGTCTGATATTCTTAAAAAGTGCAAATAAGATGTACTGGGTTCGAGCCAGTTTGTTAGTTTCTTTTTTATTTATCTGATTTTCAGCATTAAACTGTTGTGCATATTGTTGATATTTTTAAAAGTTATTTATTGATACATTAAATTATTATTACATATTTTTGCGACCTTTTAATTTATGAACATAATCGTGATTATATGTATTGGACATTAGAACTCGCTTCAAAACTAGAAGACGCTCCTTGGCCCGCAACAAAAGATGAACTTATTGATTTTGCGATTCGTTCAGGAGCGCCGCTTGAAGTAATTGAGAACTTGCAGGAAATTGAGGATGAAGGTGAAGTCTATGAGAGTATTGAAGACATTTGGCCCGATTATCCCAGCAAGGAAGATTTCTTTTTTAATGAAGAGGAATATTAAAATTTGTGTTAATTTTTTAGTAAAGGCTACAGAGATGTAGCCTTTTTGATTTAATTTTCAGGGATGCAACTCATTACTGGTATTTCAGACCTGTTCATAATCGCTGTCGCAAGCGATCCAATAAAAAATTTTCTTACCTCTTTTTCCTGTTGTGTCATAATCATAATCAAATCTGCCAAAACCTCATTCCCGTAATCAAGAAGCGCATTTGCCATCTTATAATTATGCATACTTGATAGGTGTATCATTTTTGTTGTACAAATAACACCGCCAGCGTTAATTTCTTTTTTTACTGATAACAGTTGCTCTTCAATTTTAGTTATGGTAGTCGTGTCTTTGACAGAAGTAACCGTTACGGCATGAATTGTTGATTTATAAAATTTACCCAGCCATATAGCCAGTTTAACTTTTTGAGCTGATGTATTCGATAAGTCTAATGGAAGTAAAATATTATCGCAACCTTGCCTGTGTACAAGTCCCTTAATTGAAATCACGGGACATTTGGACTCTCTAACAATTTTGGTAGCTATGGTGCCTACTATTTTATTTTTAATTTTCGAAGGAGTGATTCCAATAATAATAAATCGTGCATTGATTTTTTCTGCAACAGCCAAAATAGTATCAGCAACTTTCCCTTTTTCAATAATCGTATTTACTTTTAAATTTGTTTGTAGCGAAATTTCATCAGCCAAATTCTGAAGCTTTGATTGAAGCCTCAATTGAATTTCCTTCTGCTCTTTATCGTTAAATATACTCCACACAGGTGTTGATGTTGCTATCACATTCAGTATTGTGATTTCACTTTGAGCAAGCTTCGCAATATTATAGGTCTGCCCAAGAGTTATGATAGATTGTTCACTGAAATCTATAGGTACTAAAATATTATTTGTCCTTGTTTCCATTTTTTTGTATATTTGAAGTATAATTTTAAAATAGAATTAGTCGTTTGTGTTAAATAGCATTACAAAAATATAATATTTCTGAATATGAAACAAATACCTCCATCAGAGTTGATTCTTAATAGTGACGGAACTATCTTCCATTTGCATTTGAAACCTGAAAATATAGGCGATACCATTCTTCTTGTTGGCGATCCGGGTAGAGTGAAAACCGTTTCCGATAATTTCGATAAAGTCGAATTTACGGCTCAAAATCGAGAGTTTGTAACTCATACTGGAATGTTTAATAAAAAAAGAATTACTGTCGTTTCAACAGGAATTGGTACTGATAATATCGATATTGTCGTAAATGAATTGGATGCACTTGTTAATATTGATCTTCAAAAAAGAGTGATAAAAGATAAGCACTTCAGTCTGAATATTGTCCGGATTGGAACATCAGGTGGGTTGCAGGAAGAAGTTCCGGTTGACTCATTTCTTATTTCAAAAATGGCCTGCGGTTTTGATGGTCTGCTAAACTTTTATGCTGATAGAAATAAAGTTGTAAATCTTGAAATGGAGGCTGCATTCAAAAAACATGTAAGCTGGAATAAATTGCTAACATCTCCATATTTCGTTAGTGGTTCTGATGATCTTTTTAAAATTGTTAGTCCTGATATGCACCAGGGAATTACTATTTCTGCACCTGGCTTTTATGGCCCTCAAGGGCGTGTATTAAGGCTTCCTATTGTTGATGCAGATATAAACGATAAAATTACACGTTTTAATTTCAATGGTATGAAAATTACCAATTATGAAATGGAATGTTCGGCCATTTATGGCTTATCAAAACTGCTAGGACATAATGCGGCTACTTGCTGTGTGATTATTGCCAATAGAATAAAAAAAGAATATAGTAAAGATTATAAACCACCGATGAAAAAATTAGTTCGACTGGTGCTTGAACGACTTACTTCCTGATTTTACATGACTGAAATTTGCATGAACAATAAAAAAATAAAAGCTCTCATCAACTTACTCGACGATCCGGACGAAGAAATTTTTCGTACAGTGAAAGATAACCTGATTGCTGAAGGTAGCGAAATAATACCCGAACTTGAAAAGGTTTGGGAGTCGTCTTTTAACACAGATTTACAGTCTCGAATCGAAGATTTAATTCAGGATATTCAATTACAATCCCTAAAAAAAGGATTTCGGACTTGGGTCAATACTGAAAAAAGGGATTTACTAGAGGGTGCATTTTTGGTTGCTAAATATCAATATCCTGATCTGAAAATTGAAAATTTAAAAGAAAAAATTGAGCTGATAAAAAAAGATGTTTGGCTTGAATTACACGAGAATTTAACAGCACTTGAGAAAATCAAAATACTCAATCATATCATTTTTGATATTCATAAATTTGTTCTAAATAATTCAAATTTTTACTCTCCTCAAAATTCATATATCAACAATGTTCTTGAGTCAAAAAAAGGAAATCCATTGTCGTTGTCGCTTATTTATGCTGTGATAGCACAAGAACTTTGGTTGCCTGTTTATGGTGTAAATTTGCCAAAAAATTTTATACTTGCATACAAAGAGGAAATAAGTGCTCTTTTTGCTTTTGACGAGAGTGTAGATTCAGTTTTGTTTTATATAAATCCTGCAAACAAAGGAACGGTTTTTGGCAGAAAAGAAATTGACAGCTTCTTGAAACAACAAAAGATTGATGTTGAAAAATCATTCTATATCCCATGCAGTAATGTCGCAATCATTGAAAGACTTCTTGCAAATCTTATTATGGCATACGAAAAGTTAGGTTATAAAGATAAAATTTCTGACCTTGAACAGATATTAAAATCTATTACTTCAGATGATAAATAATATTTAAAAAAACATCAAATGGCAACTATTTCATATTATGAAAAACATTTGATACATCTTCATCTTCTTCAACTTTTTCTAATAATATTTCTACTTCCGCAATTTGTTCGGGTGTAAGCTCTTTGGTGTCGTTAGAGATTCGCTCGAATTCCGCACTGAGTATTTCAAAATTATTTTCTTCAAGATATTTTTGAATGGATCCATATGATTCAAATGCTCCATAAATCATTATTGAATCGTCTTCAATAAAGAGCTCTTGCATACCATAATCTATCATTTCAAGTTCAAGCTCCTCAATATCTAAACCATCTTTTTGCTTTACTTTAAAATTGCATTTATGCTCAAACATAAATCCCACAGAGCCTGAATTTCCTAATGCTCCACCATATTTTGAAAAATACATTCTTAAATTGGCAACTGTGCGGGTTGTATTATCTGTAGCTGTTTCCACTAACACTGCAATTCCATGTGGAGCATATCCTTCATATACTACATCCTTATAATCTGCCTGATCCTTAGACGTTGCTCTTTTTATGGCTCTTTCAACATTTTCTTTTGGCATGTTTGCTGTCTTAGCATTTTGCATCAGCACTCTCAATCTTGGATTATTTGCAGTTTCAGGTCCACTTGATTTGACTGCCATTGTGATCTCTTTTCCAATTCGGGTAAAGGTCTTCGCCATATTACCCCATCTTTTTAATTTCCTTGCTTTGCGGAATTCAAAAGCTCTTCCCATATCAGATACGTTTTAAAATTTCAGGGGGTAAATATAATAAGTAAAGTTTGAAGTTTGATGTTCTAAGTTTGAAGTTTTTTAGAAAAAAATGGAGATAGAAAAAACTTATTGCTGTTTAAAAATATAAGTGATAGAACCTTTCTGAAACTCCGCTGCATCTGGATTTTTGCTGAATTTTGCTTTTTTAGCAGCACGTTTAGCAGCATTTTTTAAAACCATACTCGAAGTGGTTGTGCCTTTCCCCTCTGTGGCTTGCGAAACATTTCCATCTCTGTCAACAATTACGTCAATCACAACTCGGCCCTCATCATTGTCATTGTAGTCAGGTATGGGAAGCCCCTCTGCTCTTCGACCTTTTAAATTAAATGAAACGCCTTTATCTTTTCCGGCTTTCACGCCTTTTTTATTATTCTTTCCATCGCCATCTCCGTCACCATCGCCATTGCCTGTACCATTGCCTTTTCCGTCTCCATTACCGGTTCCATTGCCACTACCCCAATGATATTTTGAATTAGGGTTTCCTTCTTTTTTGCCCTGATCGCCTGAACCATGGGTCTCTCCCTCGCTTTTACTATTGTTATCTTTTGATCCTTTAAAAAGTGTTTTTTTATCTATTTCGCGTTTCTTTTCAACTTTTATTTCTTCCTTTTTTACTATTTCTTCGTTTATTCCATTTTCGTTTTTTATGTTTTTTGTATTATTCTTTTTAACTGCAACTGATTCCTCTGTCTCCTGTGTAGCTATATCTTCTTCGTTCGACGAGGTTTTATGAACAGCTTTTTGATCTGTTTCAGATTCTTGTAGGTCAATTGGCAATAATTTTTCGGGTTGCACATCACCAGAGCCATCCTCTGAAGTGCCAAAATTAACACCAAGACCTGATCCGCCACCTTCGGGATAGGGTGGAATAGGCGTTCTAATATAGAATAAAAAAAGAAACAAAAATAACAGCCCATGTGTTCCGAACATGAGAATTAATGCTAATGGGCGATTTGTATTTTCTGCGTTATGATCCATTATTTTGCGCTGGATTTCGTTGCCAAAACCATTTTAACTTTAATTTTATTACCTATCTGTAACACATCAACAAGGTCTTGTACAGTTAACGAATTGTCCACCCGTAATATTATTGTTGCATCTGAAATTGATTTTGTCATTTCACTGAGTTTCGTTTCTAATTGGTCAAATGCAACAGATTCATTATTGATAAAAAATTCTTTATCTTTTGAAATGGATAAAGAGACTTGCTGTTTACTAATAGTTTGTGTTTTTGACGCATTTGGCAACATTAATTTTATAACTGATGGATTTACCAACGTGGAGATGATGAGAAAAAATAGCATAAGGAAAAACATAATATCGTTGAGCGATCCTGTGTAAACCTCTGCCGTATAATGTGTGCTTCTTCTTAAATTCATTTGTTGTAAAAATTTATAATTAATTCGTATTAGGTAGTTCTTGAAAGAAAACTCAGTGTCAGATAAGAAAATGTCAAGAATGAGGCTT
>JAVHQG010000018.1:0-1355 GCA_036171035.1 Bacteroidales bacterium | reverse complement strand
TTTTCAAAACTAGAGTAACGAAATTATTGGCGTTTTCTTGCTGACACTATTTAATTCTTCAAATCTACGAATGATCATTTCGGGTTTTTTAATAGTTTTTTTCAACCATTCTATATATAATTCACATTTTTCATTATCGTCCAAACCCCAGTAAATATCAGAGCTTCGTAATTTTATAGAAAGATGGTGTAAAATAAGTGCAGCTGAAACAGATATATTAAAACTTTCAGTAAAACCATAAATTGGAATTTTCAGAAATTCATCTGCATGATTGATCACTTCGGGTGTTAACCCCGATATTTCAGTACCAAAAAACAGTGCAAAAGGACCTTTGGAAACATCAAAATCAAGCAGACTTTCTTCGCGTTCATGCAGTGTAGTTGCTACAATCCTATATCCACTTTCCTTCAATGATTGAATAGCTTCTAAAGAATTCATGGGATTTCTGTTATATCGTTTGAGCGTAAGCCATTTTGAAGATCCCATAGCAACACCTTCTTCAACGTTAAATTTATTTTTATTTTCAATGATATGCACATCTTGAATGCCAAAACATTCACATGTTCTTAAAACCGCACTTGCATTATGTGGTTGATAAATATCTTCCAAAGCAACCGTAATATAACGAGTTCTGTTGCGAAGAACTTTATCGAATTGGAGATTCCTTTGTTCTGTTACAAAAGCAGACAGATACTCAAGTAATTTTTTTTTCATTATTAGAATAGATAGAATTAGGTGAAACAAAAAAGGAGGACAAATGCCCTCCCTTTTAAGTCAACCAATAGAAATTACTTGTTGACAGCTTTTGATAAATCGCTACCTGCTTTAAATCTAACAACTTTTTTTGCAGGGATGTTGATTTTAGCTTTTGTTTTTGGATTTCTTCCAATTCTTGCAGCCCTTTTAGCTACATGAAAAGAACCAAAACCAACTAGAGCAACACGACCATCTTTTTTCTTGAGAGCATCATGAGTGCTGTCGATAAAAGCATCTAATGCTTTTTTTGCTTGTGATTTTGTTAATTCAGATTTTTTTGCGATTGAATCAATTAATTCAGCTTTGTTCATAATTTTAAATTTTTGTGGTTAATAAATGATTTAAACTAAACAATATATCAAATGTAGCGATAAACTAAGCTGCTGCTATCATGTAAAGAAAAAAAATCATCTATTGTTAATAAACAGGTCGCATTGTTAATAAACATACGGTTTTTAATAGTGTTTTCAATGGTTTGTGAATAATTGTTCGTTTTAAATATAATCATAACATGAACTTCAAACTTTTTTTGTTGTTTTATATGGATGTAACTAACATTTCTCACTTGCAATAGTATCGTAAACACTGACCCGAAGGGT
>JAVHQG010000017.1:0-6905 GCA_036171035.1 Bacteroidales bacterium | reverse complement strand
ATAGATTATTGCAAATATTTAGAAGTTACTGCAAAAAGCAAAGCGAAACAATCAGATATTGATAAATGGCTTGCAAAAAAAGGGGTTTAATGACTTCTTTTTAACAGATGAGCTTTTTAATATCAAATCAGAGAAATTAAAAACACAGCCTTAATTTATTTAAAATGGAAACAAAAAAACAACTTCTCCTCAAATATAACCGTCCGGGACCTCGCTACACAAGCTATCCGCCGGCAAATTTTTTTCATAATAAATTTAAAAATACAGATTTAATAAAACTGTTTAAAGAATCGAACAGCAAAGGTTCAGAGAATATTTCAATATATATTCATATCCCATTTTGTTCGCAACGTTGTCACTTCTGTGGATGCAACACCACGCTGTTTGAAAATGATGCAATTATTGCACAATATATTGATTGCCTGATTAAAGAAATCAAGACCTGTGCCGAACATCTGGACACAAAACATAGAAAAGTTACACAGATTCACTGGGGTGGCGGTACACCAAATTCTATTGCACGCAAACATATCACAAAAGTGATGGATGTAATACATCAATTATTTACCATTGCTGACTTTGCTGAAATTGCGATAGAATGTAATCCTGCTTATCTTGATGTAGATGATGTGCAATTTTTAAGAAATACAGGTTTCAACAGAATCAGTATCGGAATACAAGATTTTGACACAAAGATTCTTGATATTGTAAATCGTTTACACACAAAACTTCCGCATGAAGAACTGATAAAAATTCTGCGAAACGAAGGATTTACAGGCGTGAATTACGACTTTATTTATGGACTTCCCGGGCAAACCGTTGATAATTTTAACGAAACAATTAATAGAGCAATAGAACTTTCGCCAGATAGGCTTGTAACCTTCTCGTATGCGCATGTTCCATGGGCAATGACCGAGCAAAAAAAACTCGAAAAAATCGGACTGCCATCACCGGAAGAAAAGCTTACCATGTTTCTCTCTTCACTTGATATAATTACAAAAAACGGCTACGAACAAATTGGTTTAGACCATTACGCCAAGCCCACAGACGACCTTGCCATTGCACTACATAACAAAAAATTGCACCGTAATTTCCAGGGCTATTGTACAAAAAAAACTACAGGACAAGTCTATGGATTTGGCTGCTCCTCAATTACACAACTATGGGGCGGATACAGTCAAAATGAAAAAACTTTGCGCAAATATATAGACCGCATGGAAAAAGAAGATTTTGCGGTTGAACGAGGCTATACACTATCGTTGAATGAACAAGTTTGCAAAGAAGTAATCAACGAAACCATGTGTAACGGAGTAGTTGATTTTAATGAAATTGGGAATATCTTTTCGCTATCGGCAAATGAAGTAAAAACCATTGTTGCCTACAATGAAGAAAAACTTGCAGAATTTGTTGCAGATAGACTTTTAACCATTACAAACAAAGGTATTGAAGTAAACAAAACAGGGATGTTGATTGTAAGAAATATTGCCATGGCTTTTGATCCACAATTAAATACAGAAGGCGATAAATATTCAAAAACAATATGATTGGTGTTCTGCTAATAAATTTGGGAGGAGCTGAAAATCAGGCTGAACTGAAACAATTTTATAGACGAATGTTTCTTGATAAACACATTATTCCTGCACCTTATTTTTTTAGAAATCTGCTTTCGTTATATATAAGTAAAACCCGTTTTAAAACAGGATGGATTCGCTACGAGATGATTGGTGGAACACCTATAAAAAAAGATACACAAGCACTTGTTGTGGCCTTGCAATCTAAATTAGGAAATGAATATTTAGTTAAAGAAGCATATTCATATTCCAACCCATTGATTACAGAAACTATTGATTATTTCAGTAAAAAAAACATCACAAATATTATTGCAGTACCGTTGTATCCACAAGCTAGCATAACTACGACATCTAGTGTCGTTGCAGATATTGATAAAATTAAAAAAACGCATCAGCAATTAAAAACAACTGTTCTGCCAGAATTTTTTGAAAACAATCATTTTATTTCATTTTGGACTGATCTCATAACAAAACATATTTCAGATAACAAATTAAATAAGCCCCTACTGATTTTCAGTGCACACTCCATACCTCTGGCTTGCATTAAAAAAGGCGATACATATCAACAATCTATTGAAAAATCAGCAAAATTAATTGCTGAAAAATGCAACTTAAACTTTTGTGTTTCTTATCAATCGGGCTTAAATAAAAAAACATGGATTGGTCCTGAGACACCTGAAACAATCGAGTCTTTGATAAATAAAGGGACAAAAGAAATTGTGCTTATCCCAATCAGTTTTATAGGAGAAAATTTGGAAACCTTATACGACCTCGATAGAATTATCGTACCAAATGCACAAAATAATAACAGCACAAAAGTATCACGGGTAAGGATTCCGGCAATACATCCTAAATTTTTACAATTGATTGAACAAATGGTGAAAATTGATTGAAAATTGAAAAACAACTAATTCAAATATTCGATTTTAATACACTTCTACAATCATATATCATTAATCTGAATTCGTTAATTATCTTTGCTATATATTTCAAAGTAAAAATGGCAACAATTGAAAAAAACATTCTCGTAATCGGTGCAGGACTTACCGGTCTTACCACTGCTTTTTATCTTGCAAAAAACAAGAACAATTTTTTGGTTATAGAAAAGAACAACAAAGTAGGTGGTGTTATTCAAACAGAATCAGAGAACAACTATCTTTTTGAAACAGGTCCAAATACAGGTGTTGTGGGCAATCCTGATGTGGCGAATTTATTTGAAGATTTAACCGGAAAATGCGAAATTGATATACCCGGATTGCAAGTGAACAAACGATATATTCTTAAAGCAAACAAATGGGAACCCTTACCAAATGGCTTATGGAAAGGAATTAGAACGCCACTTTTTTCAACAAGAGATAAATTCAGAATACTGGGAGAGCCTTTTCGTGCACCTGGTACAAATCCTGACGAAAGTCTTGCAGACATGGTTCTCCGCCGTCTTGGAAAAAGCATCCTCGATTACGCAATTAATCCATTTATAGCAGGTGTGTATGCAGGCGATCCTTCAAAATTAGTTACACGTTACGCACTACCAAAGCTTTATAATTTAGAGCATACTTACGGAAGCTTTATAGGTGGCTCAATTAAAAAAGGATTTGCAAAAAAAACCGATGAAGAAAAAAAGGCTACCAAGAAAGTTTTTTCAGCAAAAGGAGGTTTATCGCAACTAACCAATGCTATGTACCGTGAAGCAGGAACTTCAAATTTTGCTTTAGGGACAACTGATTTAAACATTCAATTTTCAGAAGGAAAATATGTTGCAACATGTAAAGATGCACAAGGGACTGAAATCACTGTAAAAGCCAATAAACTTATTACAACCACAGGTTCTTTTGCTCTTGAAAGTTTTATGAAATTTCTGACCAACGAACAGCTTACACCAATTGTAAACCTTACGTATGCAAACGTAGTGGAAGTTGTTTTGGGATTCAAAAACTGGGATGGCTTTAACCCTGATGGTTTTGGCGGCTTAATTCCATCTGTTGAGAATCGCAGCTTGCTGGGAGTACTTTTTATGTCCACACTTTTTGAAAAACGCACACCTGATGGAGGAACTACATTTACATTATTCCTTGGCGGGATGAGGAATCCGGAATTTTACACCTTACCTGAAAATGAATTACATACAATCATTGAAAAAGATTTTATGCAACTCATGAAACCTTCAAAATTTAATCCTGAATTATTTAAAATTTATCGTCACGCCAATGCTATTCCGCAATACGGAATTGAGTCAGGAGCGAGGTTTGCACAGATTGATAGTTTAGAAAAACAATATCCGGGATTGATTTTAGGAGGAAACATGAAAGATGGTATTGGAATGGCAGATCGCATTAAACAAGGTAAAATGCTAGCAATGCGGGCAAAATAAAAAAATCTAATTCAGAAATCTAATACCTGCAATCTTCAGTCGTTAATCACTATTTTCCTCTATCTTTGCCATTAATTTTTTCACTGCTCCGATAGCTTTACTAAAAAAGCGATACCGTTGTTTTTCTGATGAGCCGCTAATAAGAATCGATTTCTTGATTAAATTCTGCAACCACTCTTCGGTATCATAGCAAAATCCGGCATGAGGCGTTACAAGTTTATTAAACGTCATATGGGTCATATAAACAGTTTTCAGGTCACCTGTTTTTACAAGGATGCAATTATTCCCAACCTCAATTTCACAATTGTAGAGCATAAAATTTCGGCTATCCGATTGAGCCATATTATCTGATATAATCTTACTATTAAACTCCGCTTGTTTTTGTATCAATTCCAATTCCTGAACAAATTGTGCACACACAGAAACGGCATCTTTACTATTAAAAAACTGTCCGGCTTCCCAACAGTATTCTATCTGCTTTACAGTGCTTAAAACAGTGCTTTCTGTCCATATCTCCACAGAGGGCATCACCATATACTCATCGTAAATCTTACGCCCCAATTCGCTTAATTCCGGAAGGATAATTGACAAGTCAAATTTTTTACCCTCAAACGAAGGAGCCGTCATTACTAATTTGAGCCAATAAAATATTTTGAATGCAGCCAATGTAGGAAATCCGAAATGATGAAAAATAGGGATATCAACGGCCAAATAAGTAAATTGTTTTTCAGGTGATTTATTAATCAAATGAAGTGTTTCATAAATTGAAGAAAGATAAGTTTTCAATCCATCCTCATTCAACACCAAAGAGCTGTAATCGAAAGAAACGGTATCAGAGCGATTCAGGCAAAGAGAATCAAATGAAATTTTATAGTGATGGCAAAGTTTAAATACCTCGTCAATTGTGAGAGCGGTTTCGCCCCTGAACCGCCTATAGGCACTGTCTTTACTAACACTTAAAATTTCAGCCATCTCATCGGCAAAAGAGTCGGAAGCAGGTAATAACCTCTTAATTTTTTCAAAAAGTTGAAATTGTAACGAATTGCTACTTGCTGTCTTCATTATTTTTTGCAATAAATAATTTATTGTTGTTTTTTCTTTTGCAATTTATGAAAAATCCAAACACCACAGTTGCAAAAATCGCAAAAATTGTTTCCTATGGTTTTTCAAATTTGATAAATCATTGAAATGTGCATAACGCACAACCTTCCGACACAAAATTCAATTTTAAAAACCCTTGTATGCTACTGTATTTTTGTATCGTAAAAACATTAAAAAATATTATCATGAAAACGAAAAAAAATATCAGAAAATCAGAACAAAAACTAAAAAATTATTTTCTAAACATTTTAAATTTTAAAATCATGAAAACTAAAAAATTAATTTCAGCAATGCTTCTTATTATGACAATGTTGTATAGTGGAAGCCAGTATGGACAAACAAAATCGCAGGAAAGCAACAAGCCTGTGATAGGAGTGTTGAACATTGACGTAAAAGGTGTAGGAATGCAGCCCGATCAAATGGGGAATTTGGTACGTCTGGAACTCGAAAAAATTGACACTTTTGATGTGATTGACCGCTATGATGCTGTTTATCTGATTGAAAAAAACAACATCAACATATCAAACTGCTACGGTAAAATCTGTCTGGTGGAAAAAGGGAAAATACTAAATGCAGATAAAATGATTGGCGGGAGTGTTGAGGCGTTTAACGAAATCATTGTGGTGACATTGAAGCTTATTAATGTGAAATCGGGCGTGGCAGAAAAAACACAAGTAAAAGAGTTCCTGTATCTTCCAAACGAGCTGCAATCGATGATGCGCATCACCTTGCGTGAAATGATGGGACTAAGAAACGATCCTGATTTTGTGCAGAAACTAACAAAAAAATTCGATTACGAAAATTTAACAAACAATCCATCACAAGACATAATCAATCTGAATGGACCCAGACTAGGATTTATGGTTTACACAGGGAAAAATGCAAGCTATATTAAGAACGCCAAAGACAAAGGCGGCTTTAACGCTTTCCCAATGATGTTCCAATTTGGATATCAATTTGAAAAGAAATATCTAAATGAAGGCAACGTGCAAGCTTTATTTGAGTTTATTCCAACAATTACCGGGTTAGACCAAGGATTTTTTATCCCCAGCTTTACCATATTACACGGGTTGAGAAGTAATAAATTTGGTTTAGAGTTTGCATTTGGTCCTACGTTTGGGTTCAACACATATTCAACAGGATATGAAGATAATGAGAAATGGGTAACAAAACGAGACAGCACATTTAACAATGCACACGAAAATATTTATGAACGAATTGACTCAAAGGGAGATGTTAGATTATCAACAGGATTTATTTTTGCCTTTGGAAAAACATTCAAATCGGGCAAGCTCAACATACCTATAAATATATGGATTCGCCCCGATAAATATGGTTGTTTGTTTGGTGCATCGTTTGGGTTTAATGCAAAAAAGAAAAAACAAATTCTATGATTTTGTAAATCAAAAAAAGCGGTTTAATCAATCGCTTTTTTTATTTTATAAATCAGATGGAAGATCTGAAATTTTAACTATTGAAAATTTTTCCCAATCGTTGGCAATATCCTTGTCTGCAATAATAAAAAAACCGATATTCTTATCAGCACAGACATATTTTCCATTCGATGATTTTAGTGCAACCTGATGGTTTCCCCTATCTTCAACAACAAACTGTTCCCATTCGCGGGGTTCCATTTTATCGGCAAATAAAAAATTACCTTTTGAATAATCGGCACTGACAAAAAATTTATTAAATGCTTTAAAAATAAGCACATTTTCATCGTGATATTCCATGTGAAAAGTTTCTCGTTCGCCAACCTTGTCTTTATCTGCAATGAGCCTCAGTCCAACAGAATCTTCTACCACGCTCACATATTTTCCGTTCCAGGCTTTCAGGGCTACTAAAACAATATTGCCTTTTAA
>JAVHQG010000016.1:0-1362 GCA_036171035.1 Bacteroidales bacterium | reverse complement strand
ACAAAAAAGAAATAGAAAACGTCAGGCTTGCAGCTTGGCGTTTTTTTGTTTAGAGAGGAATTTCTTTAATGAGTTGTTGAATTATTTTATCAGGGATATCGTCTTTATCAGATTTGTCGTAGATAGAAAAAAGGTAAACGGTTTCTTTTATAATTTTCACTTGAGTAAGAACCCTTGCACCGCCTGATTTTCCTTTGTTTTTACTTTTGATTTGCAGCCTGATTTTATAAATATCGTTGCCCAAACTTGTTCCTGTTCTTGGGTCTTGTGCAAGCATGGCTCCCAATTCTTCAAGGTCGTTTTTCAGAGAACGATATTTTTTTGCAAGGGCTTTGGCTTCCTTTTTAAAATTATCGGTAGTATCAACTTTATAACTCATTAAGAAAATCTTTTAAAGGAGTAGCTTTCATTTTTCCCTGCTCAATGAGTTGAACCTCTTTTAAGCCCTGTCTGATGCCTGCCACAATATCACTATCGGCAATTTCAACAGTTTTTTCTATCTTGATGTATTTAAAATCATGGACAAGCTCCATGAAGAAGCTAAATTTATTTTCCGGAATATTTAGTACGACTTGTTTCATAGTTGTATTTTTTAAGCGTAAGCACGTCTGACCTTGGCATCTCTGATATATGTATCAATTAAATCAAATAAAGTTCGTTTTTTATCATCCTCTAAAATCTCTAAATCATGAAACCTTTTAAGGGTTTTTTTATCAAATTTAACGTTAGTCCCTTCTCCAACGAGACGGTCAAGAGAGACCTCGAACGCATCAGCTATTTTTTTAGCAGCTTCAATAGAAGGCACAGCTTCATCACGTTCATATTTGCCAATCATCTCACGGGAAACGCTGCTTTTATTGGCAAGGTCGGTTTGTGACCAGTTCTTTTCTTTGCGTAGTTCGCTTATTATCTTACCTGTATTCATGGCTAAAAGGACTTTATTATGTCTTATAATCTTAATTTGCTACAAAAATAAGGAAATAAAAGATATAAAAAAAGCATATAATTCTTTTGCTGTTTGAAAATATAATTACTTTTGTGTCCGATAGTTCCATAATTGTTTTCTGAAAAATATTTATCAACAATGGAAATCTCTGAAATCAAACAGATGCTGACAATAGAAAAAGTATTGAGCCATTACAGCTTGCACCCTGATAAGAACCACCGTTTAAAATGTCCGTTCCATGAAGATAAAACGCCCAGCTTTCAGGTCTATCCGCAAACAAACACATGGACATGCTTTAGTTCAAATTGCACCGCAGGGCATTTTAAAAATAGAACTCACAGGTACTTTGCCTGAAAGCACTCCCACAGCTACATTGCATGATATACAAGGCAAACAGGTAATAAACTTTGAGCTTC
>JAVHQG010000015.1:0-1367 GCA_036171035.1 Bacteroidales bacterium | reverse complement strand
CTCTCCGAGAACAATTTTTCCGTTCAGTTTTCTCCTATAAAAAAGATTTATTATAATTTTGCCCGTCCGGTAATGCCCCTGTTTATCAGGCATTTTTTACAGGGAATATATAATTCAAAGATTATTCATTTACCAGATTTTATCTGGACGGAACGGGTTAAAATAATTCATGATGAAGAAAATTGGAGTAATTTTAGTGACACGATTTGACCAAAAGGTGCTACCGCTGCAATTGCTTTCACTCACGATGTAGAAACTCAAAAAGGCTTTGATTATATTCCCAAGGCTATTGAGCTGGAACAACGAATTGAATTCAAGGCTTCGTGGAATCTTACTCCACTCGTTCGTACTCGTCGTTGAGGCAACTCTGGGAAATAGCTTTGTGGGGAGCAGACAAGTGTGTTTGTTGATAAATTATTAGCAAACCTACCAAAAATCACAATGCAATAATAATAGATAATAAATATATGACTCAACAGACAGCTATAAAATTATTTAATGATAAAAAAATTCGTACATTATGGGATAATGAGCTTGAGAAATGGTATTTTTCAATAGTTGATGTCATCGGGATATTGACAGAAAGTGCAAATCCGAATAATTATTGGAAAGTCCTAAAAAGCCGATTAAAAAAGGAAGGAAGCGAGTTGGTTACAAATTGTAACCAACTGAAAATGCAATCTTCAGATGGTAAATTTTATAAAACAGATGTAGCAGATACAGAACAACTTTTTAGGTTAATACAATCAGTCCCATCACCCAAAGCAGAACCATTTAAATTATGGTTAGCAAAAGTTGGAAGAGAAAGGATTGATGAAATAGAAGATCCGGAACTTGGCATAGATCGCTTAATGGAAACCTATTTGAGGAAAGGCTATTCGAAAGAATGGATTAATCAAAGACTAAAAAGCATTGAAGTCCGGAAAGAATTAACAGATGAGTGGGATAATCGAGGCGTTAAGAAAGGACAAGAATATGCTATACTTACAGATGAAATAACTCAAGCATGGAGTGGCTTTACAACTAAACAATATAAGGCTTATAAAGCATTAAAGAAAGAGAACTTAAGAGATCATATGACAAACCTCGAATTGGTTTTAAATATGTTAGCAGAAGCTACAACAACTGAAATTTCAAAAGAAAAGAACCCGAAATCATTTATAGATAATAAAAAAATAGCAAAACAAGGTGGAACAATTGCTGGTAATACGAGAAGAGAAATCGAAGAAAAGACAGGGAAACCTGTTGTAACAAGACAAAATGCCAAACAACTGAGTAAAAACAAGCAAAATACAATTGATAAAACATAGTCATTTAATTAGTTCTTGTAAGAAAACTCAGTGTCAGATAAGAAAATGTCAAGAATG
>JAVHQG010000014.1:5192-6962 GCA_036171035.1 Bacteroidales bacterium | reverse complement strand
AGGGCAAAAAATCGCTGGAAAATATTTTTTGGACTTTTCGGAGTGGACTCAAAATGAAAATTTTATATTTCCGTCGCAAAGGTCGTAAAACTTTAGTGTTTTTTTTCTTATACATTTCTTATATCCCTGAAATTTTCTTAATATCATTTAGTTTATTTAGAGCTTCAACCGGAGTAAGGTTATTAATATCGAGGCTTTTTATTTCATCACGTATTTGTTTCAGCACAGGATCTTCGAGTTGAAAAAAACTTAGTTGATAGCCTTCTCTGTGATTGGCAAGATCGGCTACCGGTTTGGAAAGCGTATTTTTTTTATGCGATTGCTCCAAGTCTTTAAGTATTTCAGTTGCCCTATTAACAACACTTTTTGGCATCCCTGCCATGCGTGCTACATGAATTCCAAAACTATGTTCACTTCCACCTCTTACTAATTTTCGCATGAAAAGAATTTGATTATCAACTTCCTTTACTGAAACATTATAATTCTTAATTCTTGCAAAAGAGTTTTCAAGTTCATTTAATTCATGGTAATGGGTGGCAAATAATGTCTTTGCTTTAGCAGTAGGATGCTCATGAATATATTCTGAAATAGCCCATGCAATTGAGATTCCATCGTAAGTGCTGGTTCCTCTGCCGAGTTCGTCGAGTAAAATCAGACTTCGTGAAGAGATGTTATTTAGAATGCTTGCAGCCTCATTCATTTCAACCATAAAAGTTGATTCCCCCATGGATATGTTATCTGAAGCACCCACGCGTGTAAATATTTTGTCAACAACACCTATTGAGGCAGATGCAGCAGGGACAAAACTCCCAATTTGTGCCATCAACGTGATAAGTGCAGTTTGGCGAAGCAATGCAGATTTTCCCGCCATGTTTGGTCCTGTGATAATAATGATTTGTTGTGTTTCGTTATCAAGAAACACATCATTTGCAATATATGATTCTCCCACAGGTAATTGCTTTTCAATCACAGGGTGTCTGCCTTGTTTGATGTCTATCACAAAGCTATCATCCATTTTGGGTCTTGTATAATGATTTTGCACGGCAACAATAGAAAACGAGAGAAGACAATCGAGTCGTGCAATGAGTGAAGCATTGAGCTGAATAGGTTCAATGAAATCAACTAGGCTGGTTACAAGATCGTTATAGAGCTTTTGTTCAAGAGTAAGAATTTTTTCTTCAGCACCTAATATTTTTTCTTCGTATTCTTTCAGTTCCGGATTGATATATCTTTCTGCACTTACAAGGGTTTGTTTACGAATCCAATCATTAGGGACTTTATCTTTATGTGTATTACGAACTTCAAAATAATATCCGAACACATTGTTGAAACTGATTTTTAGTGAAGGGATGCCTGTTCGTTCAATTTCACGCTGCTGTATCTGCAATAGGTAATCCTTACCGGAATAAGCAATTTTTCTTAATTCGTCTAATTCTGATGAAATATCTTCGGCAATAACTCCTCCTTTAGAAAGATTAATGGGGGGATCAAGCTTGATTTCTTTGGCTATTCGTTCTTTTACAGACTTACATGGGTTTAATTGTTCGCCTATTTTCTGAAAGTAAGAATTTTTACTTTTTTGGCATATTTCTTTGAGGATATCAATTGCCTCGAGTGCTACTTTTAACTGCATCAATTCTCGTGGGGAAACCCTTCCCACAGCGACTTTTGAGATAATCCTTTCCAAATCGCCAATTTGTTTGATATGCCCTTCTGATTCTGATTTTATATCAGCTTTTTCAATAAAAAATTCAACTAAATCAAGTCGTT
>JAVHQG010000014.1:0-5182 GCA_036171035.1 Bacteroidales bacterium | reverse complement strand
TCTTTCAGGGGCAAAGCTAACCATCGCTTCATTAAACGCGATCCCATGGGAGAAAAGGTTTTGTCAACAATGTCAATCAATGTTTTTGCGCCATCGTGGGGAGTATAAAAAAGTTCAAGATTTCTAACTGTAAATTTATCGAGCCATACATAACGGTTCTCCTCAATTCTAGATATTTTAGTGATATGCTTTAGTTTATCATGTTCTGTTAGATCTAGATAACTTAATATTGCACCAGCTGCAATAACGCCATAATTAATCCCCTGCACCCCAAACCCTTTCAGCGAAACTGTTCCAAAATGCTTCAGCAATCGTTCCTGCGCACTATCTTCATGAAATGCCCAATCTTCTAACGCATATGAATAAAACTTTTTGCCAAATAATTCATAAAAGCTATTTTGCTTACTTCGTTCATAGAGCACTTCTTTTGGTTGGAAATTCTGAAGCAATTTCTCCACATATTCTATAGATCCTTCTGCAACAAAAAATTCACCGGTAGAAATATCAAGAAATGAAATGCCTGCAATTTTTTTGTCAATATGGATACAGGCAAGAAAATTATTTTCTTTATGTTCAAGCACATTATCGTTGAAAGAAACGCCTGGTGTTACCAGCTCTGTAACTCCTCGTTTTACAATTGCCTTTGTTAGTTTTGGATCTTCAAGTTGTTCGCAAATTGCTACCCGCTGCCCTGCACGTACAAGTTTTGGCAAATATGTATCCAAAGCATGATATGGAAAACCCGCCAGCTCAATGTACGAAGCTGATCCATTTGCTCTACGTGTGAGTACAATACCGAGTATTTCAGAGGTTTTGATAGCATCGTCACTAAAAGTTTCGTAAAAATCACCTACGCGAAAAAGCAGAATTGCATCAGGGTGTTTTGCCTTTATGCTGTTGTATTGCTTCATCAATGGGGTGCTTACAATTTCTACCATTTTATTTTTTATTACTTGTCAAATATAATGATACGAGTTTTGATTCAAAAATTTATCATGGCTATTGTGAGTAAATTGTTCACATTTTTGGGTAATGTACAAAATGGTGTAACTTTGGCTTTAATCAAGAAAAATAAATTTGAATCGCAATTCTACAGCAGATTTTCTGAAAGGCATGGCTGTCATTCTTATGATACAAGTGCATGTGATGGAGTTGTTTGCTCAACAAGACATTTTTGAAAGTGGGATAGGCAAACTTTCACTTTTTTTCGGAGGGGCTCCTGTTGCACCTCTTTTCCTTGCTATTATGGGTTACTACGCTTTTCAATCACAGAAACCTTTACGTAGTTTAATTTACAGAGGAGTTAAGCTTGTTTTGCTTGGGATAATGTTAAATATAGGTTTGAATCTACATCTTTTATTTAAAATAGTTTTTGCAAATTATCAAATTCATCCGCTTTCATTGGTTTTTGGAGTTGATATTTTAATATGTGCCGGGTGTAGCATAATCTTAATAGCATTATTAAAAAAAATACTGATAAAGCAGTTCTGGCTTGTTCCGGTGTTAATCATATGCGTTTTAATATTTTCAGAATTCATTAATAATTTGCAAATACAGCATCCGTTTTATAAATATGTTATTGCTATTTTTGGTGGTTTATATAAATGGTCTTATTTTCCTATATTTCCATGGCTTGCATATCCGCTCACCGGAGGATTATTTTTCTTACTGCAAGATAAAATTAAACTCACAACAAATTATCTTTTATTGATAGCAGCGGCTGGTTTCGTATATACGATAATAACGTTCAAATATGCAATGGGTATTTCTCATCAACTTATGGCTTATTATCATCATGAAATGTTGTTTTATTTTTGGATAATTGGTTTTCTGATTTTTTGGATTTGTGCTTGTCGGATTTTTGAAAAAGTAATTGGTTCAGATATTTTATTAAATGTAGTGCGTTTTCTAGGGAAAAAAGTTACTCAAGTTTATATTGTTCAATGGCTTATTGTTGGGAATATAGCAACTGGTGTTTATAAGAGTTTCACTCTCATTCAATCAACTCTATCATTTTTTATTATATTAATTATCTCATTTAGTGTGGTCTATTTTATAGATAAATTCCGAAAAAAATATCTACCATTTAATTCGGCAAAACCATAAAAAAAGAGAGATAATTTCTTACCTCTCTCTTCTGTTAGACTACAATTGAGTGTTTTAGTAAATCACAAGTTTCTTTGTGTAATTATCGTTGCCTGATGAAACATTAACAACATATACTCCTTTAGAGAATCCTGAAAAATCAAAAGAAGTTTTAGATAGCCCATTTACGTTTAGTGAATTATTAAAAATCATTTTACCGGTAACATCAAATACTGAAATATTAATATCTTCTTTGTTTGCACCATTAACCGAAAAGTTAACCACATCATTGGATGGATTTGGGAAAATATTAACATCATTACCATTTACTAATTGATAGATATTCACTCCGTTTGGTGCAACATAACGATATTTAAGAATTGAGTTCATTGTTTGATTGTAATTTCCAACCCACCCAATTTGTTCGTTATAGAAATTAACAGCAAGACATTGAATGTTTGTTCCTGTAGGCTGCAACAATGGGTCAGTATAATCAACCCAGTTTAAACCACCATCTTCACTATGAGAAACGCCCATGGTTGTTGTTGTTGACGGAGAGGTAGAAATAAATGTATTTGCTGATCCGGGGGCATAACACAGACCGTAGCTGTAAAATGCGCCAACAGGGCTATATGCTAACCATGTTGTTCCTCCATCTGTTGTATATTTCCAAGTCCACGTTGTAGTTGCTGTAACATAGGTTGCACAGATAATATAATTTGCACTGGATGCGTAAACTTTAACGCTACCATATGCAGTAGAAGTGAAAGGAGCAGTTGGAGTTACAGCCCACGTTACGCCATAATCTGTAGTTCTGAGGATGCGACCATGATCTGTCATGATAAAACCAATGCCATCAGGCACAATTGCAGCGCATTCTGCTCCATTGTATCCATATTCGCCTGCCGGTACAGGAGCGACACTTGTTGTTGCTGCGGTCCATGTAGCACCACTATCAGATGTTGAATAGATTTCAAAAAGACTGCTTACAGGATCACCATAACAAAACCCTTTGCTTGGAGTCCAAAACTTTACACCATCAGCAAATGAAGATGCACCGTTTAATGCACCCGAAACCAATGCCCAGTTTGCTCCACTGTCTGTTGTTTTCCAAAAAGATGCAGCATTTGTAACCGTGTCCATTGCAATGGTATAGCAGGTGTTAAAAGATGATGCGCCTAAAATCCTAGGCATTACGTTTGTCCCCATTCCTGTAAATAATCCGGGTGTCCAGGTTGTGCCACCATCCTGTGTTTTTGAAAACGATCGTATTTCAGTACCCGTGCCGGATCCATTGAATCCTTTAACCCATACAATATTGCTGTCAACAATAGCAATGTCATCAACGCCAATACTAACTCCTGCGAAATTTGTATTTTGTTCTGTCCAACTTTGAGCATACATTCCCATGCTCATTAAAAACAATGCGAAAAAAAGTAATTTATTCCTCATAATGTCAAGTATTAATTAATATTTCAAATAATTACAAAATGCAAATTTAATTTTTTATAAATGAAATCTGAATTAATTTTTGTTAAAATTCTTAAAAAATATTTATCTGATTATATTCTGACTGTGTTCTGAATTGCTTCTAATAAGTGGCTATAACTAGCGTGCTTGAAGTATTTGCGAGGGTTAAAAAATCATCACATTTTATGATTTTCAACATTTTTTTTACATCCAGTTTTTTTATGATTTGAACATTTTTTAATAAATAAACATACATTTGTAGCAAATGTGTTACGAATAATTTAATCTATGTTGTATAAATCTATAAATTTAATAGTTACGATTTTTCTCTCTTTTATTGTAGCTGAAATATTTGCTCAAGATACTGTAACCGTGATGCAGTATAATCTGCTTCAATATAGCAACAGTGCATCTGCATGTATTCCAATAGCAGAAAAAACAGGATATATAAAAACAATATGTAAGTATGTAAAACCTGATATACTTGGGGTTAATGAGTTATATCCAAATGCAACAACAGCAGATTATCTTTTAAATAATGCACTAAATACAGATGGCGTAACATATTATAAGCGCTCAACTTATTCTAATCTTGCAGGTTCAGATCTTGTGAATGCATTATATTATAATGATAACAAGCTGGGTTTGATTTCAAATACTCCAATACAAACTGTTTACCGCGATATTAATATTTTTAAACTTTTTTACCGAGCATCAAACTTGGCGACAACACACGATACTATTTATTTGAGGGTAGTAGTAGCACACTTGAAGGCCAGCAATACACCCACAGATGCTGCAAGCAGATCGCAAATGACAAATGACCTGATGAATTATTTAACCAATATTAATGTTGCTAATAATTACCTTTTTCAGGGAGATTGTAATTTATATACAAGTGCTGAACAAGCTTACCAAAATCTGATTAGCAGCTCAAATGCAAATATGCGTTTCTATGATCCGATTAATAGAGCCGGAAATTGGAACGGAAATTCATCATTTAAAGATATTCACACGCAATCAACACACAATTCCGGATCTTCATGTTACATTACCGGTGGTTTGGATGATCGGTTTGATCTTATTTTAATATCAAATGATGTGAGGACTGGTAATAAAAAGGTGTCGTATATAGCAGGTTCTTATAAAGCCATTGGACAAGATGGAAACCATTTTAATGACGATCTAACGGCATCTCCGGCAAATAATAGTGCCCCAACTGCAGTAATCAACGCACTTTATGGAAACTCTGATCATTTGCCTGTATCCTTAAAATTAAAAGTAACACCTACCTCATCCGGGATTGAGAGTATGGAATCTAATGGAATATCAAATCTTGAAATTGTGAATCCATTTGCTGATAAATTAGAGATTTCATTCTTTGCAACCAAACCATCAAAAAGCACTATTCAAATAATCAATTCACTTGGTACAGTTTGTCATGAATGTAAGATTGCTGTTAAGCAAGATGAAAATAATTTTATTATCCCGGTTAATTTACCAAAAGGAATATATTTTCTGAAAATTATTGGAGAGAACAATATACAGTTTGTAAAGAAAATCGTTCGGAACTAAATTTGCATAAAAAAACCATGTTTCGTGTTCGTGCCGTTGTAACATCCAACAT
>JAVHQG010000013.1:0-26972 GCA_036171035.1 Bacteroidales bacterium | reverse complement strand
CGAAAGCCTCATTCTTGACATTTTCTTATCTGACACTGAGTTTTCTTACAAAAACGATTTAGCACTAACATGTGTTAAATTATATTATAACAATTGGTGTAAATTTGTGTAATTTGCGTCTAAAAATAAAATATACGTAACATCAGTTATTAAATCATATTTTTTATTTCCAAGCAAAGATTTTAATTTAGCATTCAAAATATATCCATCTTTTTAAATTTAAGCTTATGTCTATTTCACAAATCAATGGTTTTTCCTCAAAATTATCTAATGTCGAAACAAGTATTTTTGCTATCATGTCGGGGCTAGCGGTTGAACACAATGCAATTAATTTATCACAAGGATTTCCCAATTTCCCAACATCCCCAGAACTTATATCATTGGTTTACGAATACATGAAAAAAGGATTTAACCAATATGCCCCGATGATTGGCGTAAAAGAATTGAGAGAAGCTATTGCTAAAAAAACTTTTGACACATATGGAATAAATTACCATCCTGAAAATGAAATAACCATCACGTCAGGTGGAACAGAAGCACTTTTTTCAGCCATTACATCTGTTGTCAAACCTGACGATGAAGTGATTATTTTTGAACCTGCATATGACAGCTATGTCCCAGTTATTGAACTAAACGGAGGCATCCCTGTTTTTATCACTCTCACGCCACCCCTTTACGAAATTAACTGGCAAGAGGTGAAAACGAAAATAACTGCTAAAACAAAGATGATTATAATTAATACTCCACAAAACCCTGCTGGAACTGTATTATCAGCAAACGATTTAAAAGAATTGGCTGCGATTGTAAAAGACACAAATATCATTTTATTGGGCGACGAAGTGTATGAACATATTATTTTTGAAGGATTAAAACACCAATCGCTTATGACCATTCCTACTTTGCAGGAAAGAAGTTTTATTATAGGATCTTTTGGAAAAACATTTCATGTTACAGGCTGGAAGGCAGGGGTTTGCCAAGCACCTGAGTTTCTCACAAAAGAGTTTAGAAAAATTCATCAGTTCGTAACCTTTTGCACATTTACGCCCGTTCAGTATGCGTTGGCCGAGTATCTAAAAAATCCGGATCACTATAATTATGTCCCCAATTTTTATGAACAAAAAAGAGATAAATTTCTTGATGCAATAAAAAATTCACGATTTAATTTTATACCATCAAAAGGCAGCTATTTTCAGAGTTTGTCTTATGAGTCAATTTCAGATGAGTACGACTTCGACCTAGCAATACGATTAACAAAAGAAATTGGGGTGGCATCTGTTCCTGTTTCTGCATTTTATAACAAAAAAAATGATTATAAAATGCTCCGTTTCTGTTTTGCAAAAAATGATGAAACATTAGAAAAAGCTGGAGAAAAATTATCGAAATTATAAAAGTTGCTAGCGGCTACTTGTTTACAATACGCTTATACTCTGCAAATTCTTTAGCAAGAAATTGTCCGGTGTAGCTGTCTTTATTTTTAGCTACTTTTTCAGGTGTGTTGCAAGCAATTAATTGTCCTCCTCCTTGCCCACCTTCGGGTCCTAAATCAATAATAAAATCAGCAACTTTTATAACGTCTATATTATGCTCAATCACAATTACAGTATTCCCGCGATCTACAAGTTTTTGTAATAATATAAGTAGCACATTAATATCTTCAAAATGAAGACCAGTAGTTGGCTCATCAAGGATATATAAAGTTTTCCCGGTATCTTTTTTCGCCAGTTCAGTAGCCAATTTTACACGCTGCGCTTCGCCGCCAGACAGGGTTGTAGATGGTTGCCCAAGCTTGATATAGTCGAGTCCAACCTCATGTAAGGCTTTTAATTTTTGCGATATATATGGAATATTTTCAAAATGGTGCATTGCTTGCTCAATGGTCATATCAAGCGTTTCGCTTATAGATCGTCCACGGTATCTAACTTCCAGCGTTTCCCGATTGTAGCGTCGTCCGTTACATTCATCGCAAACCACATATACGTCAGGCAAAAAATTCATTTCAATGGTCTTTACGCCGGCTCCTTTACATGTTTCACATCGTCCTCCTTTTACATTAAATGAAAATCGCCCTGACTTATATCCACGTATTTTCGACTCAGGTAATTGTTCATATAATTTTCTGATTTCACCAAAGACATCTGTGTATGTTGCCGGATTTGAACGTGGAGTTTTTCCTATAGGTGCCTGATTAACTTCAATTACTTTATCAAGGAAATCAATCCCATCAATTGACTTATGTGGCAACACTTCCCTATTAGAATGATAAAAATAATTGCATAATACAGGATATAATGTTTCATTTATTAATGATGATTTTCCGCTGCCTGAGACACCCGTCACACAAATGAAAGTACCTAAAGGAAATTTCACGCTCAGATGTTGCAAGTTATTCCCGGTTGCATCAACAACTGTTAAATAATTACCATTCCCTTTTCTTCGTTGCTTTGGGATTTCAATCTGTTTAATATTTTTGAGATATTTTGCTGTTAGCGTATCTGATTTAATAAGTTCATCAGGTGTTCCGGCAAACATAATTTCGCCTCCATGAAGCCCGGCCATAGGACCAATGTCGAGTACATAATCAGCAGCTAAAATTGTTTCTTTATCATGTTCCACAACTATTATAGAATTACCGGAGTCCCTAAGTTTCTTTAATGAACTTATTAATTTAACATTATCACGTTGATGCAGTCCAACACTTGGCTCATCTAATATATATAGTACATTTACAAGTTGAGATCCAATCTGTGTTGCCAAACGAATACGTTGACTTTCACCTCCTGAAAGACTCTTTGAACTTCTATTAAGTGACAGGTAACCAAGCCCAACATTTAAAAGAAAATTCAGCCTCGTTTGTATTTCTTTTATGATTTCATGACCGATTGACAATTGTTTTTTTGATAAAAAATTTGAAATATTTTCAAACCATGTTGCTAATTCAACAATCCCCATATTACTGAGTTGTGCAATATTTTTATCATGAATTTTAAAATGCAAGGCTTCTTTTGTAAGCCGTTCGCCATGGCATTCGGGACAGATGATTGTTTTGATGAAACTACCGGCCCAACTCTGTGCTGCCCTAGATGGATTGTCGGTCTGTGTGCTTGATATATATGTAGCAATTCCTTCGTAGTTAACCATGTAATTTGATGTAATTCCCAGTGGTGTATTGTGCAAAATCAGTGGCTCATTTACACCATATAATATTGCATTCATAGCATTTTCAGGAATTTTCTCAATGGGAACATTCAATGAAAAATTATATCGTTTTGCAATTGTTTCAAGCTGCCAAAAAATAAGTGCATTTTTATGCGGTCCAATAGGTGCAATCCCACCTTTCAAAATACTTATTTTCGGATTAGGAATAATTTTTTCCAGATCAATTTCATCAATAATACCAAGACCGCTACATTTAGCACAAGCTCCTTTCGGAGAATTAAAAGAAAACGTGTATGGTTCTGGTTCATCATAAGACAGGCCTGTAACCGGACACATAAGTTGGCGGCTATAAAATTTCAGGGTTTCAGTATCGCTATCTAACAGCATGGTAATACCTTTTCCATGCTTCATTGCTGTTTTCACTGATTCTTTAAGCCGTGCATGGCTATCATCATTCACAATCAATTTATCAATTACAATTTCGATATTATGAATTTTGTAACGATCAACTTTGTGATTATGTTTAATTTCTGTAATTTTCCCATCAATGCGAGCATTTAAAAAACCTTTTTTTAAAATTTGCTCAAACAGCTCTTTGTAGTGGCCTTTACGTCCCCTGACTATGGGAGACAAGATGTAGGTTTTTTTATTTTTAAAATTGTCAAAAATTAGTTGAATAATTTGCTCATCGGTATATTTTACCATCTTTTCCCCTGATGTGTAAGAATACGCTTCTGCTACTCTGGCATACAACAATCGAAAGAAATCATAAATTTCAGTTATTGTTCCAACAGTTGACCGTGGATTTCTGATCGACGTTTTTTGTTCAATTGCAATAACAGGACTTAATCCCGTAATCTTATCTACTGCGGGACGCTCAAGATTTCCCAGAAAATGGCGTGCATATGCAGAAAATGTCTCAATATATCTGCGTTGTCCTTCTGCATAAATGGTATCAAAAGCAAGCGAAGATTTTCCACTGCCACTTAACCCTGTTATCACAACAAATTGGTTACGAGGAATTGTAACATTTACATCCTTTAAGTTATGTACTTTAGCACCATAAATCTGAATATTTTCAGATTCATCGGAATAATCTTCATTATTTTTCGTAGCGTTCAATTTACTCTTTAATTTTCTCCTCTGGAATTATTTTCATTGGAAGGCTGTCTTGCAACGTTTCTGATTCTTCTATAACAAATGTTCTAAATCCTTCTTTTGGAATTTTAATAAAATATTCTTTCCCTTTTTGTACCGTCAATACATTCTGCCTTAACCATGGATTAAAGAATTTTAACATTTTATAATTTATAGCATGATGTTCTGCAAATTCAACAAGATTAGTTATGGTCGAATCAACCTTAACATCAGAGGTTGGGATAGATTGGTACAAATCTTTTTTTCTGAAATGAAATCCTATTTTTTCAGGGTTTGTCATGATATATTTTACAGCCAATACACGAAACAAATATCGTGATGTTTCTTCGTTAATCTGTAAATCATAAAAGCTATTAATTTTTTGAGCATTGATTTGTTTTTGCAACGATCCCATTCCAACATTATATGAAGCAGCGACAAATGCCCAGCTATGAAATGATTTATATGCTTCGTTAAAATATTTACATGCAGCAACTGTTGATTTCTCAAGGTGATATCGTTCATCAACTTCATCAGTTACTTCAAGATTATATTGTTGTGCTGTCTTTTCAAGAAATTGCCATATTCCCCGAGCTCCCGAAGGCGATGAAGCATTGAGCAGTCCGCTTTCAATCACTGCGATATATTTGAAATCATCAGGCACGCCATATTTTTTTAAAATTGGTTCAATTACACTAAAATGCCTATGAGCTCTTTTAAAAAACAAGAGTGTTTGCGATTGCCAATAAGCATTAACAAGCAGCTCCCTATCGAGACTTTCCCTTACATCAAAATTTTTTAATGGAACATTCTCTCCGGCAAAATCCATTTTATCGGGAAGTGGAATAGCGAATACAGCATATCTTTTATTTAGATCAACTTCAAAATCCTTATCTGCATCAATTTTATTTTTAGTAAAGCTTAAGAACGACATCAGAACACTTAAAAGCAAAAGCCCTACGAGTGCGTATATTATTTTTGCAGACGATTTGAATATTGTAATAAATTTTTCGAATATCGTATTAAACACTATCTTTTGATTTTGATATTCTTGTAGTAGAATATAATAAAACAAAAACAACCAATGCGTAGGCTGCAAAAGCATAAAACCATCCCATATTCCAATTCGTGATTGAATGTGTTATAATTACAGCAAACATGACAGATACGGCATTTATTCCAAACAAAATAAGTGAAACAGCATGCGGAGACAAGCCCAAATAATTTAAATGATGTGTTGTGTGATCTCGCCCTCCTTTAAACGGAGATGTACCTTTTAATAATCTATTAATGGTTACGGTTGTTGTATCGCAGATTGGAACTAAAAAAGCCATTAAGGCAGCTATAAACTGTTTGGAATTATTACAATAACAAACATCATTACTATTTGAATTCCAAAAAAATATGATTCCGATAATTGCCAATAATGACCCGAGAAACTGGCTTCCATTGTCACCCATATATATTTTTGCAGGATACCAATTAAAATACAGAAAACTAATTAATGAACTTACAATACCAACAATCATAAAATAGAAAAAATAATCAACTGTAACATGAGATAAAAAAATAATAAAAAATGTGCCTACAAGGATGGAGATTGATACAGGTGCTGTTATTGCATCCATATTATCTAGCATATTAAAAGAATTCATAATTCCAACAACCCATAACCCTGTGATGATATAATTTACAGCTTTATATGGCGATACATCAATAATAAATCCAAAATATATTAAAATAAAACTACATAAAATCTGAATAATAAATTTAAAATAATATGAAGTATTAATCATATCGTCACCCAATCCCATTAGGAACGATAAAGTAACAACCATAATAATAGCTATAAGCTTTCCATCAAATTCAGCAGTTTTAGCTCCATGATAAAAGAAATAGTTAATAAATGAAAAAAGAAAAATTGCAAAAAACACCATTCCTCCAATAACCGGCTTAGTTTGTGATCCCCATCTCACAGCATCAACGTTGGCTTTTTTCATCTCATATTTATGCGATCTTTTTAAAAGATACCTAAATAAAAAAAAAGCAAGAATAATGGTATATAAACCAAAGATAGTTAAGAATAAATAATTCATTGCTCCACTTCTGTTCGTTTAAAAAATCCTAATATTTTTTTTAATAATGATTGTTTTACTTTCTTTGGTTCTTCGTCATAATATCCTGATCCATATTTTCCATAACCGTAGCCATAGCCATAGCCATAACCGTAGCCATAACCATAACCTTGCCCATTTCCATAGCCATAACCGTAACCGTAACTAAATGATTTTGTATCGAGGCTATTTAACACAATAGATAATTTACTGATACCTTTTTCAAGAAGCAAGTGATTGATATTATTAATAAATGTACGTTTCGAAAAATTTGATTTCATAACATAAAGCGGATAATCGGCTCGTGTAAAGTTTATAATTGCATCGGTTACCAGTCCAATAGGCGGGGTATCTATAATGATAAAATCATACACTTCTTTTAATTCAATTAACAATTCATCAAATTTTTTGCTCATAATCAATTCTGATGGATTCGGTGGAATAGGACCTGCAGTTACATAATTAAAATTTTCTATTGTTGTATTTTTAAGACATTCCTGATATGTGTGTTTCCCTATTAATATTGTACTAATCCCTTTACTATTATCCGTACTAAATCCGATATGGATTTTTGGCTTTCTCAAATCAAGATCTAATAAAATAATTTTTTTACCTGAAGTTGCTATAATCCCTGCAATATTAATGGCTACAAATGTTTTACCTTCACCTGAAACAGTCGAAGAAACAGTTAAAATTTTTGGTCCATCGTCGTTAGAAATAAATTGCAAATTTGAACGAATATTCCTGAATGCTTCTGACAGCCTGCTTTTTGGATTTTTATCAACCAATAATTGGGACACAGGTACATGCTTTTTATATTTTGGAATCACCCCAATAATCGGAGCATCAGTGTATGCCTTTATATCAGAAACGGATGTGATTTCATTAAAAAACAAATATCTTGTAAGCAATAATAAAAGTGAAATAATCAATGCAGAAAAGATAAATACCATTATGATTATGTTCCCTTTCGGATATATGGGATATTTTGGGATATCACATTTTTGAAGTATGGTATTATTAGAGACATAGCCTGCTGAAGATATCAAATATTCGGCTTTTCGCTCAATGAGTTTATGGTAAAAACCCTCGTTTATTGAATATATTCTGGAAAGTTTCGTAAACTCAAGATCTTTTCCATTTGTTTCATGTTTCTCTGATAATTTACTTTCAAAATCTCCGAGTTTGCTAAGATAATCTTTTTTAGTTTCAGACAATCTGGTGATTGTGCTTGATAAATATTCACCTAAAAAACTTTTCTTATTTTCAATTTGTTTTTCAATTACCTTAATCTTAAAATTATTTGATGTTACATCATATAGCAGTTGCTCTTTTTCACCTTCAAGTTTGTTCATATCTTGTAAAATATTAGAGACTACAGCTTCCGATTTTGTTCCAGTTAGCAAAGTTACCAGATCATAATATTTTAACGGACCACCTGAATTGACCTTGGCTTCAATTCTTTTTAGTGAGTTATATTCAAAATCTATCTTTAGTATTTCATTCTGAAAATCATTAACTTTATTTACGTATAAAGGAAGTGGATATAACACATTTTGCAAGGAACTATCAACATTGTGTGTTTTTTTAAAATCATGTAATTGTTTTTCACTTTCGTCAAGTTGCAGATAAACCGACCGCAATTGTTCATCAATAAAATCTAAAATTTTGTTCGAACTTTCCTTTTTCTTTTCAACATCATATTTAATCATCTCTTCTGAAATTGCATTCACAATATCAGAAGTTTTTGCTGCATTATAATCAGAATATGAGATATTAATTGTCTTTGCATCGGGATTATTAATATCTATTTGCAGATTACTTTTATGCATACCAACAATTTCATCAGGGCTGTTTATTATGAAATAATATGAGTTCTTTTTTAGATTTTTCTGATGCAAAAGTATTTCTTCTACATTCGTTGTTGAAATTTTCAATTCAAATCCATTGATGCTTTTCCAAGAATTAATATTTATGGAATAATTTTGCTTTAATCCATTGATAAAATATTCCAAAACAACTTGATTTTTATTTTGAAAATTTACATAAATAGGAATATTATAGACCTCTGGTTTCAAATTCCGATATTCAACAAGGAATGGATTACATTTATATAATTCTGATGACAAAAAAGTTCCTTGCGTGAAATAACTTATTTCTAAAGGTAATTTTGAAAATGTTCTTTTTAAAAATTCATTCGATTTTATGAGCTCTATAATTGCAGCAAGTTCACTGGGCTTGATAAAACTATTTTTAATATCTAATATTTCTGCTGTTTGGTTTTCATCATGTATCTGAATAATTGAAATAGACTGATACACAGGAGCCGTATATCGGAGAAAAGCGAACGCACTAAACATGGCAAGTAGAAAAATAATTACTACCCACCAAATACTTTTTCTGACAATCAGAAGAAAAATCGGAATGTCAAATTTATCGTTTACTATAGGGATTATTCTTGCCAAAAAGCTCTATTTATTAAACAATGTAGTATATCCAACAATTAATAAAACCGTGCTAACCAAACTTAAATAAGGTGCTATTTCATCAAGGATTTTCCTTATATATCTAGGTCTGCTCTCAATATAAATAATATCATTCGCTTCAAGTAAAAGATTTACATTTTGAAGATCTTTCAACATATAGATATTATAAAGAAACACTTGTGGGTTGTTATTTACATCTCCCCTGATCAAACGAATTCTGTAAGACTTGCTATTTTCAGACAAGCCACCCGATTTAACCACTGCATCTATTACTGAAAAATTATCACTCGAAATGTCCACTGTAGTTGCTACCGTCCCTCCATTTTTAAATACATAAACCTTTCTATTCGAGACACTGATTATTACAAATGGCTCTTTGTAATATTTAGCATATTTTTCTTCTAACATTTTTTCTGCTTCCCTGATGGTTAATCCTGCTATTTGCATTCGCCCTAAAATTGGGAGTTTTATTTGCCCATCAAATTCAACAGGATATAATAATGCGTTATTTTGATTTGCCGACATATTTTGTGCACCTGAACCTGTCCCAATCAACTGAAACCCTTCATTAGTCGTAATCATCATAGAGAGCTTATCATATGGAGCAATCTTGCATTCCTTTTCAGGAGTTTTAAATTCCGAATATTTGAAATCTTTCCCAACTGTAAGCATTTCAGTCGATCGTAACGATCTGCATGAACTGAAAATAGACACCACCACTATGTAGATAATTAACTTATTCATTTTTAAAGATTTTGCAAAGATAGGCATTTTGTTAAAATTGAAGAATCTTTTTTTTAGAAAAAATATTTGAATTTAATATAATTGTTATCTAAATTTGCTGCTGTTGCTTCGCTCTAAAAACTGTATAAATCATATTCTTATTAAATGAATTTTCTTGCGCACCTCTATTTGTCAGGGAATGATGAAGAAACCCGAATCGGTGGTTTTATTGCTGATTCGGTAAAGGGGCGAGATTATAATGACTATCCAACAAATATAAAAAAGGGGATATTACTTCACCGTAACATTGATGAGTTTACTGATAATCACCGTATTGTTATATGCTGCCGGCATCTTTTGCACAAACCATTTAAAAAATATGCAGGGGTAATTACTGATATATTTTTTGATCATTTTCTTGCAGCGAATTGGTCTGTATTTTCTAAAGAGCCTTTGCAAGTTTATGCAGATAACACCTATCGCATTTTGAGCAACAATATGGATATGATGCCCGACAAGATTAGAGAATTTCTCCCCTTTATCATAAAAAACAATTTATTTGTATCTTACGAATGTATTGAAGGGATTTCACTTGTGTTGAATCGAATGCCCAACAAAACATCACTGCCAAACGAGTCTGTAGAAGGGATTAAAATTTTAAAAGATAATTATAACCTCTTTAGAAATTACTTTTTTGATTTCTTTTTTGAAGCCATTCAATATGTAGAAGAATCTCATCAAATTAAATTAAACCAAGACATACTTTCATCCTGATAATTCTTTTTACAGAATAATATATTTGCTCTTTAAAACCCTTATCCTTACTAATTTTCAATAGAATATCCGCTGATAATTTGCGTTCATCATTTGGTATTAAAATTATATCACAACCTGCCTCTACCGCTTTCATTGCTGCATTTTTAAGCTTATTTAATGCCCCCATATTCATTCCATCTGTAATAATGATCCCTTTAAAATTCAATTCATTTCTTAACAAATCTGTCACAATTTTTCTGGAACACGAAGATGGTAGCCCATCCGTATTATACTTTTCATTATTTTTAACTGCTATATGACCAACCATTACAGACAATACACTATCTGCAATCATTTCTTTAAAAATATCTAACTCGGTCATCGCTCCATTTATACAAACAAGATTCGCATGTGAATCCCCTTTTACGTTTCCATGTCCAGGAAAATGTTTTGCTGTTGCAGCAATACCTGAATTTTGCTGAGCTCTTATAAATGCTTTACCATTTGGAATAAGGGTTGATTTATCGTTGCCATAACTTCGGTTATTGATTATTTCTTTGTTAATTGCCATATCACAAACCGGAGCGTAATTATACAAAATTCCAAAATTCTTCAAAACCTTGGCAATCTTAATTCCGGCTTCAGTATTTTGAGCGGGAGTAACAAGCGTATTTGTTTTTGGAAAAGATTCTATCCCTTTTATTTTATTATTGATTAAACTAGGTTCTCCATCAGTAGTGTAAAGTAAAGGTAAAAGGGAACAGACTTTTCTGATGCTATCGAAAGATTGAATATAATCTATTACTTGTTTTTTTTCTGATTTTAAAAAAATAGCACCACCTATAATATTCGACCTAATGAGTGTACACATCTCATTTTGCGATTTCCCAAGTCCTCCACATGCTTGAATAATCATCTGGGCAACACGCTGGGTATCATTCAATGAATTGAAATTATGCTCAACAATTGAATCAAGCAGTTTGTCGCTTTTAAAGTAATCATACAAAGAAAATTTTAATTTTTCCTGCGAAAATCCAGTGATTGTTATAAATGAAAAAAGAAAAAAATACACTCGAAAAATAATATTGTTACTCATGTGGAATACCGATAACTATTAAACATTAATGATTCTAATAAAATGAAAAAAGCCTTACATTTCTGTAAGACTTTGTGGGAGCTGAGGGGTTCGAACCCACGACCCCCTGGGTGTAAACCAGGTGCTCTGAACCAACTGAGCTAAGCTCCCTTTAAAGAGATTGCAAAAATATATCTTATTTTTACAATACCAAAAAAAATATATATTTTTAAATTAATTCTTGCGATTGTTGCACAAACAATGTTATGTATTCATCTAATAATCTTGATTTTGAAATAAATCCAATATATTTTCCGCCATCTATTACAGATAAGTAGTTCTTTAAAGAAAACTTATTTCGTCTTCTTTAAATTTGTATCAATAAATTTAATCATGGAACGATAAAAATCAAATCGATTTTCTTCATTATGGAAACCATGTCCTTCGTTATCTTTAACCATGTATTCAACGGTTACTCCACGTTTTTTCAATGCATCAACCATTTGGTCTGATTCGGCCTTGTTCACCCTTGGGTCATTTGCCCCTTGAGCAACAAACAAAGGCACTTTAATTTTATCTGCGTGGAAAGCAGGTGATGCCTCAGTCATAAGTAAACTATCTTTTTTAGGATCACCCACCATTTCATACATCATATCAAGCATAGGTTTCCAGTATGGTGGAATGGTTTTCATAAATGTAAATAAATTTGAAACACCAACATAATCCACACCGCATGTATAAAGGTCTGGAGTGAAAGCAAGCCCTGCCAATGTTGCATAACCTCCGTAACTTGCTCCATATAAACAAACTTTGTTTTTATCAGCAATTCCTTGTTCTGTTATCCATTTTACACCATCGGTAATATCATCTTGCATAGTTTTTCCCCACTGTTTAAATGATGCTTCCCAAAACTTACGACCATAACCTGTTGAACCTCTGAAATTAATCTGTAATACGGCATAACCTCTGCTGGCAAAAAACTGTACTTCAGGATTAAATCTCCACGAATCCCTATACCACGGTCCTCCATGAACATTTACAATAATCGGCAGATTCTTTGCCTCAAATCCTTTTGGTATGGTAAGATAACCATGAATAGTAAACCCATCACGTGATTTGTATTCAATCGGTTTCATTTCGGCCATGTCACTTTCTTTGATCCATGGTGCTACTTCGGCCAACTTTTCTACTTTATCTGTTTTAATGTCATATAAATAATATATGCCGCGCATACGATCATTTGTTGCAACAACAATGCACTTGTCTTCATTTTTGGTCATATCAACCATACTAACCTCGTAGCCTTTAAATTTATCTTTAAGTTTCATGAATATTCCTTCAAATTCTTTATCAAAGAAGAAACGTTCATTTTTCCATGAAGTATAAACGGCCGCAAGCAATACTTTACGTTTTTTTGAATATGCAACACCGCTTAAATCATAATCAGGATTTTCATATAGCACATTCGTTTCTTTTCCTTTTTCTAAATCAAATTCTACGGCAACTAACTTATCTCGACCAAGGTTCGACATTGCAATGAGATTTTTGTTATCGAATGTAAAAAACTCTGGATTTACTTGCTCTGTAAAATTCGTTCGCAATACTAATTTAAATGGATCTTTTTCTGTTTTTCTATATAACATTCCTTGATTCACGCCATCTGTTGTAATTGCTATACGTAGCTTCCCTTCATGGTCTGTAACCCAACCTTGAATTGTTCCAGGATTCTCTGCAATCATCGTCAGCTCACCGGTATTAATGTTAAGCCTGTATGCATCAAAAATCTGAGGATTTCTTTTATTCAAACCTATCATAATGTCGGTTGGATCTTCGTCTAGTTGATCAATAATCTGTGTAGTAACTTTTGGAAAATCTGTTAACGGCTTTGCATTTTTCCCATCTGCATCAACTCCAAACAGTTTAAAATTCTCGTCACCTCCGGTATCTTTCAGAAAAAGAATTCTGTTGTTTTTGCCCCAAAAATAATTAGATATGTCACGATCTTTCTCTGAAGTAATGCGAACTGCACTATCTTTCCCAATTTCTCTCACAAAAATATTCATCCGTTTTTCCCATGGAGCAAGATATGAGACATACTTCCCGTCCATAGATATTTGAAAGCCTGCTTTCTCGGGATTTTTAAAAAAATCTTCCAATGATGTCTTCTTTTCCTCTTTGTCTTTTTTTGCTTCATTCTGACAAGAGAATGCAACTAGGGCAAACAACCCTAAAATAAACCAATGACCTGTTTTACTTTTCATATTTTAACGTATTAAAATTTATATTTTTTTTATTCAAATATCAATTAAATTATTAAATTTAAGTTTATTTTTCGACATGTTTTAGGTTTTAACAGTTATAATACGAAAACTGGCAGACGAAATTCTCACAACAAATCAAACATTTATAAACAGATGTAACATATATTTGAATTTATTGTTAATTAAATTTAATTTTGGCACAATAAACGAAAAAAATGGACTTCAAACGTAGCTGCGGTATTTTGCTTCACCCTACATCTCTTCCTGGTAAATATGGAATTGGTGATATAGGCAAAGAAGCTTTCAAATTCATTGACTTCCTTGAAAAAGCCGGTCAAAAAATATGGCAAATTCTTCCGCTTGGACCTACCGGCTACGGAAATTCTCCATACCAGTGTTATTCTTCACTAGCTGGAAATCCTTTACTAATCAGCCTTGAAGAGTTGGTTGAAAAAAAACTACTTTCAAAACAAGATGTTGACAATCAAGACCTTTTCAATTTCACTGAAAATCAAGTGAATTTTGAGGATGTGCAGCTTTATAAAAATCTTCTTTTACAAAAAGCATATAACAACTTTACAAGCAGTGAATTTGAGGCAGACCAAAATGGTTTTGACTTATTTTGTAAAAACAAATGCAACTGGCTTGATGATTATGCGCTTTTCATGGCATTAAAAAAATACTTTAACGATTTACCGTGGTACGAGTGGGCTGATGATTTTAAATTAAGAAATGCTGAAGCCCTTAATTTTTACAAGCAAAAACTAAAAAATGAAATAGCACTTCAGCAGTTTATTCAATACTTGTTTTTTTCACAATGGGAGGCGGTTCGCTTATACGCAAATACCAAAGGAATAAAAATCATCGGAGATATCCCTTTATATGTCTCATTTGACAGTGCTGATGTGTGGATATATCCTGAATATTTTCTGTTAGATGAACATAGAAACCCTATTTCAGTATCTGGGGTTCCACCAGATTATTTTAGCAAGACGGGTCAGTTATGGGGAAACCCTGTTTATAACTGGGAAGTGCTTGAAAAAAATCAATTCAGTTGGTGGGTAAACCGCATTCAAGAAAATCTTAAATTATACGATATTATTCGTGTTGACCATTTTCGTGGACTTTCAGCTTACTGGGCAATTCCGTTTGGCGATGAAACTGCTATTAATGGAGAATGGATTGATGCACCAGGGAAACAACTTTTTGACACTTTGCTTTGTAAATTAGGAGATTTGCCTCTAATTGCCGAAGACCTTGGTGCGATAACACCTGAAGTTGAGCAACTTCGCGATACTTTTGATTTTCCCGGTATGAAAATCCTACAGTTTGCTTTTGACTCTGACGAAGCGAACGAATATCTACCACACACTTATATCAAAAACTGTATTGCCTACACCGGCACACACGACAATAACACAGTCCGGGGATGGTGGAACTCCACAACTGAAGAAAACAAACAGCATGTTTTAGATTATCTCAACTGTAGCGAAAATGATGTCTGCTGGACTTTAATCCGGGCAGTATGGTCTTCGGTTGCGAATATTGCCATTGTACCTTTGCAGGATTTATTAGAACTTGGTGAAGAAGGTCGTATGAATACTCCGGGTGCTACAGCAAACAACTGGTTGTGGAGATTCAGAGAAGATTCTCTTACTAATAAACTAGCTGAAAAAATGAAAAAAATTACTACTATTTATGATAGATAAAAATATTATAAATTTAGTTTAAAATTAAGAAGTATAATATTATTAATCAACCCAAAAGGGTTATAAATTTATTCAATATGAGAAAAAAAATTGTAGCCGGTAACTGGAAAATGAACACGAATATCAGTGAAGGACTCTATCTTGCAAAAGATGTTAATAGGCTGGTTTTAGAAGCTAACACCCGTGAAGTCGGTGTAATTATTGCTCCACCATTTACACATCTTACTGAAATCATACGTAATGTTGGTAGTAGCACAATCAGTGTTTCAGCACAAAACTGTTCTTCAGAACAAAAAGGTGCTTTTACCGGAGAAGTTTCGGTATCTATGTTGCACTCTATCGGATGCACTCATTGTATTGTTGGGCACTCTGAAAGAAGAAGCTATTTCCATGAAGATAATGTTATTCTTAATAAAAAAGTTAAGCTGTTGCTACAGGCTGGAATTATTCCAATTTACTGCTGTGGAGAAGTGCTAAAAGAACGTGAAGAAGGAAAATTGTTTGATGTTATTTCAAGTCAGATCTCCGATGGAATTTTTAATCTTACAGATTATGAATTTAAGAAACTTATAATCGCTTATGAACCTGTTTGGGCTATTGGTACAGGCGTAGTTGCAACCCCACAGCAAGCACAGGAAATGCACGCTTTTATTAGAGATTTAATCTTTAAAAAATATGGAAGTGCTATTTCTCAAGATACAACAATCCTATACGGTGGAAGTTGCAACGCTGCCAATGCAAAAGAGTTGTTCTCATGCAAAGATATTGATGGAGGATTAATTGGCGGAGCTTCATTAAAAGCAGATGACTTTATTAAAATCGTTACATCTTTTTGAAATCTAATTTATTTAAACATCTTTTTTTTACTGTTCTAAATGTCTAAACTAAAACTTGATTTACACGATATTTATAATAACCAAAAAGCTTTAGATACTGCATTGCATGACATTATTGAAGAAGCCATCAATTGCAAAATTGAAACAATTGAAATTATTCCGGGTAAGGGCAGTGGTCAATTAAAGAAAAAAGTCATTAGATTCTTACAACAACCTGAAATCAAAAAATTATATCATAGAATAGAAAAAGACAGTAAAAATTTCGGGAGACTATTTGTTTATTTTAAATTTTAATACCTAAAGGAACATTGTAAACATTTGGGTACAAGTCTTTTGTAAATCATGTAACTATTTGTCAGCTTAATGCGTAAAAAACCAAATAAACCGCTTATGGATGCGCTGTTAATTTTATCTATAAAAATTTCATCATGAAAGTTTTGTTTTATTGCATTCTAATTACTTTCTTGTTTTCTGCTAAGCAAACAAATGCCCAAACACACCATCATAACAAAGACACTACTCGAAAGCCTATTTTAAACCCTAATGCAGCTACAGTAAGAGACACAAACACTTATTTTTACTTCCCGGGTACCACAGTTAAGATTAAGCCACCAATGCACTTTGTCGCTTACAAAAAAATAAATGGGTTTATTCATCCTGGTTCATCTTCAACAATTCAAGTTACTGAAATTCCTGAAATTCCTTATGTTATGTACACAAAAGGACTCACTGCATCTTACTTTGAAAAGCAAGGGGTAAAACTTATTAGCGAATTAGATGTAACTACTACGAAAAATAAACCTGGTAAAATGTACATTGTTTCATTTTCATCGAACGGAGTTGAATTTGAGCGTATCATGTTGTTTACAGGAGATTACAATCACACCATTTGGATCAATGCAAATTATCCCGTGATGGTGAAATTCCTTTTGTTCGATGCGCTCAAACGTAGTGTACTAACAGTAGATGCTGAAAAATGATAAAAAAGTTTCTCTATATTATCGTTTTTTGCCTAGGCATTTGGTCTGGATCAATGCGCGCACAAACCACTTTCACGCTAACACACAATTTGCCATATGCCACCTACCACCAAAATATGTGGGGACCTAGCTGGCAACCATTTACATTAGATTTCGATTGGGATATTTTTCATGTACAATGGGACACTTCTTACAGTTGGAGTCAGATTTACGATATCTTCGGTGAGCAGTTTGGTGTTGGTTTTCAGGCTGGTACATGGGGCGACATTGGTGCAAATTTTAGTATGCACGGTTTTTCTACCGGTTTCATCAATATCAACTATCCTGTTAAAACCCACCTAACGTTCCCCAACCCACTTACTTTCGACCACGGAGAATCGGTCACAATAAATTCCAATTATGAAGTACAATCAGGATGGATGCTAGACTCTCACTATCCAAGTGTTGGAACTACCACACTTTGGCTCGATTTTGGACTAGGTGCAAATATTGACCTCATCGTTTGTGCCATGAATTGCGATACAATCCCTGTGATTCCTCCAATTAATATTCCTACTGATTCAATCACAATTTTTCATATTGACAGTACCGGCTATTGCGTCTATCCTGTTTACGATTCCACTGCTTTCCCTCCTTTTTCAATCCATGAGGATTCTGTGCTGCCTATTATTATCAACGACTGGTTTAATATAGGTTTAACCGGAGAAATCACATTACCTTATGTTATCACAACCGATTGGCTTGGCGCAGATCAATGCCTGTACGCAAGCGGAGATAGTATGTATCTACATTTGAATTTGGATATTATTACTTTTCTTTCTGCCGTTGCCGGATTGATCCCTCCGCCTCAAGGTCCGGCAATTCAACAAGCACTCGGTTACCTTAACGGATCAATGAACATCCCATTGGGAGGATCAACAGCAACAATCACTTGGTCTATCATTACGGCTTCATTTTATATGTCGAGTACACAACAACAGGATTTCACATTCTGTCCTACAATATGGGCTAACTTAAGCTTCCCAACTGCATTAAGTTATACAGAAACAGATCCGGCACAGGGAAATTTACAAATATCTCAAGGTGTAAATGATACCATTTCATTTGCTGTAAAAAATGACCTGCATATAACTTATCCCTGTAGTGGATACGATACGCTTCCTATTGGTATCAGATACACATTAACTAATGATTTTACAAATCATACATGGGATAGCATTGCTTTTGGATTCCAATTTGCTGCACTCACATTTTCAATTCATATTCCCACAATGTTCATGGCTATTCCACCAACAGAAATACCTGATTTTTGTCTTCCCTCAATAGATTCCTCTTCGCTCACCTCTTCTTCTACATCAAGTGAAATCTGTATGCCTGGATTTATCACTCCTGGTGTCACTACTTCATCTGTAAATCCTAAAGATATTCAAGATTATGATTTTAATATTGGTCCTCTTTTTCAAGATAGTATTCCTCTGGGATACTTACCATTTACTTGGTATAATAACACCTGGAATATGGAGGGATTTACCCCTGCTGATACCACCGTTGCCCCTACTCAAATTATACCAAATCCTGAACTTGAATCAACTGTAAATAGTGCAGGGGTAATGTGTTTTGGCGATAGCACCGGAACAATTGTCATCACTGCCATTAACGGAAGTTTTCCATACACTTTCTCCTATCCAAATGGTATTGTTCATACACATCTGTCACCTATTGACAGTGCGCACGTAATTGCAGGTACTTACACTGTTACTGTAAGCGATTCATGGGGATGTGAATCATACGGAACAGTAACTGTAAACAATCTAAATCCTCCTATGTCTATTGCACTTACTGCAACAGCAGTATTATGCCATGGAGATAGCACAGGATCAATCAACTCAACAGTTTCCGGAGGAGTTCAGGGATATACATATCAATGGTCACCGTCAGGACAAACTATTGCAAACCCTTCAAATTTATGGGCTTCTATTTATGTTGTAACTGTGTTTGATGCAATTGGTTGTGATATCATCGATTCGATTGTTGTAAGCGAACCACTCGCTCCCCTTGGTATTTCAGATACTCACGGCGATGTATCGTGCAATGGTGGAAGCAATGGAAATATTAATATTTCTGTTATCGGTGGAACAATTCCCTATTCCTACAACTGGTCTAATGGAAGTCTTACTGAAGACATTTCAGGGTTGACAGCCGGAACTTATGCCATAACTATTACTGATGCTCATGCTTGTATTGATACTCATATTGTTGCAATTACACAACCCTCACAGTTACAAATTCAAATAAATCCACAAGATGTTTCGTGCTATCATATGAATGATGGCATAGTAGATATAACCGTAACCGGAGGTACACCCACTTATTCATATATATGGAGCAATGGCGCAACAACAGAAGACATTAGTGGACTTGTTAGTGGCAGCTATATTGTTTCTGTCTCTGATGCCATGGGGTGTTTAAAAACTGCATTTGTTGCAATTGCTGAACCTACCGCACCTGTTATAGCTTCATATACTGTCGAAAATGTACGATGCAAGGACGGAAACAATGGTGCAATTGATATGACCGTTACAGGTGGCACTTCCCCTTACAACTATTTATGGAACAATAGCTCAACAACACAGGACTTAAGTGGATTACTTGCAGGAACTTACATAATCACTGTTTCAGATTTACATTTGTGTGATACAATTATTACGATTCAAATTACTGAACCGCTTTTGGTCTTGACTACCAGTATTACAGCAAGTGATGTTTTGTGCTATGGAGGGAATACAGGATCTGTTAATATTGAACCAACCGGTGGAACAATACCTTACAACTTTTTATGGAATAATGGTTTTGTCTCCGAAGATATTCATCAGTTAACTACCGGGATATATACAGTTACAATAACAGATGCAAATTTATGTACAACAACAGCCACAACTTTTGTAAATCAACCACAGAAAATCACGCTGATTCCATCTGCCGATCAGTGGATTTGTTATGGACAATCAATAACTCTTTCTGTCGCTTATTTTGAGGGTGGAATTCCTCCGTATTCTTATGTTTGGAGCAATGGAGTAATTGCAGATTCAATTAATATTACCCCTTCTGAATCGGGTGTTTATTCTATTTATATACAAGATGCAAACGGGTGCAAAAGCTCTTCGTCAACCATAAAAGTCTCAGTTGATAATGCTTTATCACTAAATTTAAGTGCAGAAAAAGACAGCATTTGCCCTGGTGTTCCCGATAAACTTTATGCTGAAATTTCCGGCGGTGGAGGCACACCTTATACTTTGTACTTGAATGATAGTGTTTTTGGTCCTCCTCCATTAATTATCAATCCCAATATTTCTCAATACCATTCAGCTTATGTTTATGATCGTTGCCATTTTGATAGTATAAGGGATTCTGTTTACATTTATACATATCCACTGCCACCGCTTCAAATGAAATACGATGTAAATTCAGGTTGTCAGCCATTGACAGTTCATTTCATTGAATCGAGTCCAAACAACGGGCAGACCTATTTATGGGACTTTGATACCGGCGATTTTGAAAATTTGTCTTTTTTAAAAAATCCAACACATACTTTCTATAATGCAGTTGTTTATCATGTAAAATTAAGGGTTACATCAAATGATGGTTGTCCAAGAGAGTCAGATACGCTGATAATCACAGTATATCCAAAGCCTGATGCCAGATTTACGCATAGTCCGGACGTTGTTGCTATTACAAATCCAGTTGTAAACTTTACAAATCTCTCAAATGGATTTACTTCACATTTGTGGAACTTTGGTGATTCCCAGACTTCTACTGAAATGAATCCGGAACATTATTATCCTAATTTTGGAACATACAAAGCAGAATTATATGTTAAAACTTCACATGGGTGCCTGGATACCGCCTATCAAAACATTTCTGTTGAAAGCGATATTACCTTCTATGCCCCTACAGCTTTTTCTCCAGATAATGATGGTAAGAACGAGGTGTTTAAAGTGTTTTCAAAAGGATTTCTTCCAGAATCGTTCTCTCTCTACATATATGATCGTTGGGGAGAACCGGTATTCAAATCAACCAATATTGAAAATGGATGGAATGGCACAGTTAATAATAGCGGGAAGCTATGTCCTCCTGGTGTGTATGTGTGGTTTGTGATATTTAAAGACTCTAGTGAAGATCTTATTCAAAAAGTAGGCAGCTTTACACTGATTCGATAATCAAATTGCTTTTCTTTCTTTTAATTTCCAAATTTATATTATTTTTGTTCTAAACAATTTTTATTTGCAATACAAAGTCATCATAGCGGTTTTAAGTTTTTTTTTCATTATAAAATCTGCATCAGCACAAGATATTCATTTTTCTCAGTTCAACGCCTCTCCTCTAAACCTAAACCCTGCACTCACGGGCGGTTTTGATGGCGATCTGCGTGCAGTTGGAAATCATAAACGGCAATGGCTAACATTTACAAATGCATATCAAACATTCTCCGCTTCAGTTGATGCTGTGATACCTCAGTTGCGATTCGGTAAAAGCTTTATTGGTATTGGGCTGCTTTTCAATACAGATGTCGCCGGTGATGCCTCTTTTGGAACAAATCAAGTAAAACTATGCGCCGCTTATCATCGTATGCTTAAAGCAGATAGTACCTTGAATTTTTCAGCCGGATTAAACGGTGGGTATAACCAACATAGTATCAACTATAATGCACTCACATTTGGGACTCAATTTAATGGAAATCAATACGATCCCCTCATTTATAACGGAGAAACATTTAGCAACGATAACATCAGCTATTTTGATGTTTCAGCCGGAGCAGAATTATCATATATAATTAATCCCAAAATAGGAACAAACATCGGATTCGCACTCAATCATATTAACAAACCTACTCAATCTTTTTGGAATATTGATAAATCGGAACTTGACAGAAAATTCACCATTCATGGAGGACTCGATTGGAAACTTACTAAAGATTTGACCCTCTATCCAAACTTCATCTACCAGCAACAAGTCTCCATGCACGAATTAGATTTAGGAGCTTTACTCAAAATGAATATCGACAATGTCTCTTTCCATGCAGTATATGCAGGAGGCTGGATTCGATCAAAAGATGCCGGCATATTCGAGGTCAGAGTAGATTATCGTAATGTTAATTTTGGAATCAGCTATGATTTGAATTATTCAAAACTTAACACCATTAGCAAAGGCAGAGGTGGGTTAGAACTTTCGTTGATATACATCTATAAAAAATATAAAAACACACACTTACCGTATTATAAAAAATGTCCGGTATATATGTAGTAATGAGGTCATTATTCATAACCATATTAGTCCTTTTTTGCGGAGAATTATTCTCTCAAGATTTCCGCACCTACATAATAGAAGGCGATAAACAACTTGAAGCAGGGAATTATTATGGTGCAGCATGGATGTATAAAAAAGCAATGGCTGCCGATGCTTCTCTCTATGACGTAATCTATAAATATGCCGATGCAAACAGACTAAATAATGAATTTGGCGAAGCTGAAAAATATTATTTAAAAATTATTAATGATAAAAAGGGGAGATTCCCCTTAGCATTATTCTGGATCGCAGATGTTCAAAAAAGTTTAGGACAATATCAAAAAGCACGTAAAAATTTTGAAGACTACGCAAAACTACATGAAGCAGAAAATGATTTTTTTCTCAAAAAAGCTAAACATGAACTGCTATCATGCGAGAAAGCTCTTGAGATTAAATTTACACCATTGAATATTTCTATTCAACATTTAGATACAAATGTAAATACAGTAAATGGAGAATTTGGGGCTTCCGTTGTTGCTGATTCAGTAATGTTTTACTCTTCTTTAGTTCCTGTAAAATCAGGAAAAGACACCAATCAATTATGTGCAAAAATATTTGTATCTAAAATAAAAGATGATACAATATTCACAAAAGGGCTTATGCTCGACACCTTGATAAACACTCCGGGATACAATGTCTCAAATCCCTGTTACTCAAGAAAAAACAAGATGTTATATTTTTCAAAATCACCCCTTGACCCACAAACAGGAAAATCACAAATATACCGAACTTCGTTGCAAAATAGCAAATGGAGCAAACCTGAACGGTTGCCGGATTTAATCAACACAAAAAACAAATACACCTCTCAACCATCAATAGCATCAACAAAAAATGGAGATATATTGCTTTTCGTATCAGACAGAAATGGTGGAAACGGGGGTTTAGATATTTGGATTGCACCAATTAACAATGATGGCTCATTCAGCAAGGTTATTAATTTGGGAATGCGCATGGATATTGATACTGCACTCGCTTATCTGATTAACACAAAATCGAAAATAAATTCTATGGACGACGAAATAGCCCCATTTTACGACGATCATGATTCAACACTATATTTCAGTTCAAGGTGGCATCAAGGAATGGGTGGATTTGATATTTTTAAAACCAAGGGAGATTTTTTTAACTGGGATATACCCGAAAATGTTGGAAGTCCTATTAATACAAGTTTAAACGATGTTTATTTTAACATTGACTCAAAAGGAAAACATGCTTTTTTTACTTCTAACAGACGAGGATCCATGTCGAAAACTAAAGAATCGTGCTGTAATGATATTTGGTCATATAATTTGCCTAAATCAAAGCTCCGCGATACAATCCCACTCATCAGCAAAAAAAAAGAAGAGGAGAAACGCTTTGTGCAAATATTTGAAAAAGAAATAAAACTCCTTGTCCCCCTAACCTTGCACTTTGATAATGATTATCCAAACCCAAAAACCATAGACACAATTACAAAATCAAATTACGAATTTTTATTTGAACAGTTTATTGCTAAAGAAGATGAATTTAGAACTAAATTTTCAAAAGGATTATCGCAACAAAAAGCATCAAGAGCAATAGAAGAAATTGATGATTTTTTCTATGAAAATGTTCAAAAAGGATATGATGAATTAGTGGAATTTGCACAACTCATGGAAGAGCTTCTTGCCAAAAATCAATATATTGTAGTTACAATGAAAGGTTATTGTAGTCCTTTGAACACATTCGATTATAATAAAAATCTTGCAAAACGCAGAATATCCAGTTTGATAAATTATTTTTTAGAATACAAAAGCGGTTTTTTTAAAAAATATATAGACAACAAACAATTGGTTTTAGAGCAGGTTCCAATTGGTAAATTGGTAAATTCCAATGTAAGCGAAGATATTAAAGATTTAAGAAATTCTGTTTACAGTCCGGCCGCATCTTTAGAAAGAAAAATACAAATCATTGCTATACAGCTAAATAAATGATGTTTATAGATTCCTCCAATTTGTTGAAAAAATGTCCATACTTCCCATTGATAAATTTATATTTTTGCACCGACTAAAATTAAAAAAATCATGCCAACATCTCCTGTTAAATTTTTTTCCGGAACAAACACCCGATATCTTGCTGAAAAAATAGTAAAGGCCTATGGATCAGAGCTTGGCAAATCATCATTGATAAAATTCAGCGATGGAGAGTTTCAACCCTGCTTTGAAGAAACCGTTAGAGGAACCACAGTATTCATCATACAATCAACATGCCCACCTGCCGATAATTTAATGGAACTTCTGTTAATGATTGATGCAGCAAAAAGAGCTTCAGCGTACAAAGTTGTTGCCGTTATTCCTTATTTTGGGTTTGCTCGCCAGGATAGAAAAGACAAACCACGTGTATCAATAGGCGCAAAAGCAATTGCAGATATGCTGGCAGCAGTGGGCGTTGACAGAATCATGACCATGGATTTACACGCAGATCAAATACAAGGTTTTTTTAATATTCCTGTTGACCACGTATATGCTTCAGCACTTTTTGCAAAATATATTATTGATCAAAAGCTTGATGATCTATTAGTTGCAGCACCTGATATGGGTGGGTCAAAAAGAGCAAATGCCTATTCAAGATTTTTAAAAACCGAAATGGCTATTTGCTACAAAACCCGTAAAAAAGCAAATGTTGTTGAAAAAATCACAATTATTGGAGAAATTAAAGACAAAAATGTTGTGATTGTTGACGACATGATTGATACAGCAGGTACAATCACTATGGTAGCGGATCAAATGATGCAAAAAGGTGCAAAAAGTGTTCGAGCAATCGCAACTCATGCCGTTCTATCAGGCCCTGCTTTTGAACGAATCGAAAATTCCGCCTTAACAGAAGTAGTCGTTACAGATTCAATCCCACGAAGAATGGAAAGCAGTAAAATCAAGATATTGACATGTTCTACTCTATTTGCTGATGTAATTCATAAAGTATATAATTTTCAATCAATCAGTTCCAATTTTATTTTTTAATGATTACAATGATTTCTAAATGTATTTTTATACATTTGCAAACTATTTTTTAAGAAGATTATTAACGTGCGATGGGAATTCGGAAAATCCGGGTTTGAGTAGCATACAAATTAAATTATTATGAAATTTTTTGAAATTCAAGCAAAAAAAAGAGAAGTTCTTGGTCGTAAATCATCAAGGCAAGATAGAAAGCAAGAATTAATCCCATGTGTATTATATGGCGGTGGTAAGGAAAATGTTCATTTTGTTGCCCCGGCAACTCAATTTAAACACTTGGTTTATACACCTCAAGCATACATCGTGAAACTTAATATCGATGAACAACATTACCTTGCAGTACTAAAAGATGCACAGTATCATCCCGTTAGTGAAAAAATCGAACATTTAGACTTTCTTCAAGTATTTGAAGATAAAAAAGTAACCATCAATCTACCTGTTCATCTTCACGGATTTCCTATTGGCGTAAAAGAAGGGGGTAAACTTGCCCAAATTAAGCGGAACGTAAAAGTTAGTGCGCTAATGAAAGATTTACCTGAATCAATTGAGTTAAATGTAGATCATTTGAAAATTGGTCATTCAATAAAAATTCAAGATATTAAAGTTGACAATGTAAATTTTCTTGATTTAAAAAATGTAGTTGTTGCTACTGTTAAAGTTACCAGAGTTGTTGTTGAAGAAGTTACTACTGCTGCTCCGGGAGCTGACGCTACCGCAGCAACTGCACCTGCTGCTGCTGTAGCCGGAGCCGCAACGCCAGCCGCTGCAACACCAGCCGCTGCACCAGAGAAGAAAAAGAAGTCTTCAGATAAAAAGTAAATAAATTCGTGAAATATCTGATTGCCGGATTAGGTAATATTGGTGAAGAATATCAAGATACACGGCATAATATAGGATTCAGTATTCTGGACGCTTTAGCAAAGGTGTCCAGTCTTGCTTTTATAAGTGGTCGTTACGCACATTCATGCGAGCTTTCTGTAAAAGGGCGTAAGCTGATATTAATTAAGCCAACTACGTACATGAACTTAAGCGGTAAAGCAATTAATTATTGGCTACAAAAAGAAAATATTCCAGTTGAAAACATGCTCGTTATTCTTGATGATCTTTCTTTACCTTTTGGGAAAATAAGACTCCGTGATAAAGGCAGCGATGCTGGTCATAATGGATTGAAAAACATTCAAGAGGCATTGGGTCATAACAATTATTCCCGCCTTCGTTTTGGTGTTGGAAACGAATTCCCCAGAGGAGGTCAAGTTGATTTTGTGTTGAGCAAATTTAACAATGACGAATGCAAGCAAATGCCCGATCGTATTAACCTTGCCATAGATGCCGTAAAAATATTTGCTTTGATGGGAATTACTGCGGCAATGAACCAATTTAACAATAAGTAGTGTCTGTCCATAATGTCCGATTTTTTCGTT
>JAVHQG010000012.1:0-7063 GCA_036171035.1 Bacteroidales bacterium | reverse complement strand
TCAATATGAAGAAAATCCTAATTGTTGATGACGAGCCTGATATCCTCGAATTTTTAACATATAATCTGATAAAAGAAGGGTTTGATGTGTCTGTTGCCACAAATGGAGTTGAAGCCCTTAAAATTGCCAAAGAGAAAATCCCTGATCTGATTATTTTAGATGTGATGATGCCTGAAATGGATGGCATTGAAACTTGTAGGCAGCTTCGGGAAATAAGCTTGTTTAAACATACCATCATTATATTTTTATCTGCCCGCTCTGAGGATTATACACAAGTTGCCGGGCTAGAAACCGGTGCAGATGATTACATTGTAAAACCTGTAAAATTGCGGATTTTACTTAGTAAAATTAATTCGTACTTTAGACGTATTGGTAAAACCGAAATCAATCAAGACACATTGCAGATAGGGGCATTGATAATAAACAGACAAAAATATATTGTTACCGATAACAGCAAAGAATATTCCTTACCAAAAAAAGAATTCGAGTTACTATATTTGCTTGCATCTAAACCGAACATTGTACTTACCAGAGATGCAATTTACACACATATTTGGGGCGATGAAATTATTGTTGGTGACAGAACAATTGATGTTCATATAAGAAAGTTACGCGATAAATTCGGAGATAACATCATAAAAACAATTAAAGGTGTGGGATATAAATTTGAATCTACATGAATCACTCCCCCAATAAGCTTGCACTAATCTGTTCATTTATCATTACATATCTTGTAATAACAATTTTTTGTGTATATCATTGGTATTCCTCCGACAGAATCCCCTGGGCAGATGTGGTAATCCTTGCAGTATCTATTTTTATCATAACTTTTCTAGTGTTTAAATACACGATAGAAAATTTTATTTATGACAAGATTAAATTAATTTACAAAACCATTCATAATTTTAAAGTTTCAAAAGAGGCTAAGCAAGACAAATTTACGTTAGATTTAAAAACAGATGTGTTAGCAGAAGTAAATGAGCAAGTAACAAACTGGGCACAAGAACAAACAAATGAAATAGAGCAATTAAAGAATTTAGAAAAATACAGGAAAGAATTTCTAGGCAACGTTTCTCACGAATTAAAAACACCTATTTTTTCCATGCAAGGATATATCTCCACGTTACTTGATGGAGGACTTGAAGACCAAAATATCAACAGACTATATTTGGAACGAACTGAAAAGAATATTGAACGACTAACAAATATTGTCAATGATTTAGAAGCAATTTCACGATTAGAATCCGGAGAATTAAAACCAGAATACAGTAAATTCAACATCATCTCACTTACAGATGAAGTAATTGATTCACTTGAAGTAAAAGCATTGAATCGAAAAATTACCTTACAATTTGGAGGCATTTATGAATCACCCGTAAATGTGTATGCTGATAGAGAAAAAATTCGTCAGGTACTTACTAATTTGCTACAAAACTCAATCGCTTACGGCAATGAAAAAGGGTTTACCAAAATAAGTTTTTTCGATATGGATGAGCATGTTTTAATTGAAGTTACCGATAATGGAATTGGCATTGAAAAAGAACACCTCTCACGTATTTTTGAACGTTTCTATCGCACAGATAAAAGTCGCTCACGCGAGCAAGGCGGCACCGGACTGGGGCTTGCAATTGTTAAACACATTATTGAAGCCCACAAACAAAATATCAGCACAAGAAGCACTATTGGAGTAGGCACTACCTTCTCGTTCACATTGAAAAAAACTTGATTTTTAATATGAGATAAAATTCAATCAAATTAGAAAATGGAAATCAATAATATTTCTGGTTATTCAAATAATTTTTTACATAATCGGCAACACCATTTTCAAGGCTAAAAAACGGTTTATCGTAACCTATTGCCCTTAATTTTTCCATTTTTGCTTCAGTAAAATACTGGTATTTATCGCGAATATCTATTGGAGTATCTATAAATTCAATATTTGGAGGCATTCCCATCGCCGAAAATGTATTTAACACCAAATCAGAAAATGTACGGGCTATACCAGTTCCAAGGTTATAAATTCCACAATTTTTCCGGTGATGCATAAAAAAGTATAATACATCAACAACATCTTTCACATAAATAAAATCGCGCATTTGTCCGCCATCAGCGTAAGCCGGATTATGTGAACGAAACAATTTCATTTTTTTATGCAATCTGATTTGATTAAACGAATGCCAAATCACAGATGCCATGCGATCTTTGTGATATTCATTCGGACCATATACATTAAAAAATTTGAGACCTACCCAGAAATACGGCTTTTGTTCTTGTAGTAATGCCCATTTATCAAAATCATTTTTCGATTCACCATAAGGATTTAAAGGCTTTAAAGATGGAATCAATGAATGATTATCATCATAACCATATTCGCCCATGCCATATGTTGCCGCAGATGACGCATAGACAAGTGGAACACCAAATTCGCAACAAATATTCCAAATTTGCTTTGAATATTCAAGATTCAGTTTATTGAAAATATTAACATTAAATTCCGTAGTATCTGTACGGGCTCCAAGATGAAAAACAAACTGTACGAATTTATGATTTTCACGAAACCATTTTGGGAAATTTTCTCTATCAATTTTCTGCGAATATTTTTTATAAATGAAGTTTAAATGTTTCTCTTTTTTTGAAAAATCATCTACAATAACAATATCTTTAAACCCTTCATTATTTAGCTTTCCAACAAGATTACTTGCAATAAAACCGGCGGCTCCTGTAACGACTATCATTATTAAAATATTAAATATTTACGATAAAAATATATGCTTATTTATTCCTGAAATAATTTTATTTTTTATGGCTTCGTCAAATAAAGTATTTACAGCATTTTTTCCGGTAATCCCAATATCAACAGTATAAGCATTCACGTATAAATCTATATGTTTTTTAATAACAGCATCATCTATTTCTTGTGCATATCGCTTCACAAAAGAATAACTTTCATTTTGATTTTCCATTGCAAATTCAACACTTCTGCGCAAAACCCGATTAATTTTCTGTTGTATATTAACCGGTAGTTCACGCTTCATTGCAATGCCACCGAGCGGAATCGGCAATCTGGTTTTTTTCTCCCAAAACTCACCAAGATCAGTTATTTTTTGCAAACCCTTATCTTTATATGTAAACCTGTTTTCATGAATGATTACGCCCGCATCAATCTCTTTGCTCAGAATCGCATCTACAATTAAAGAAAAATTATATTCTGTTTTTTTAACAGCTTTCGGATAAGCAATGCCCATAAGCAAATTTGCCGTGGTATATATACCCGGAATTCCTATTTTTGCATCACACACTTCATCAGGATAAATTTTCAGGTGGCTGATTAGCAGCGGTCCATTATTGTTCCCTAGCGCACTGCCTGAGTCTAGCAAAATATAATTTTCTGAAACGTGTGCATATGCGTGGTAACTCAACTTTGTAATATCAAGTTCATTCGCAAAAGCATGTCGGTTCAATTCTTCAACATCAGCAAGAAACATAGTAAACGCAAGCCCCTCAGTATCAATTTTCCCATTAACCATCGCATCAAAAATAAAAGTATCGTTCGGGCACGTAGAAAATCCAAGAGAAAGTTTCATTTTTTTAATCTTTTTTCAAACTCATCATCCATAATTACAGTAACAATTAAGTTACCATCCGCTGTATAATTAGGCACTGAACATGCAAACAAATTATCGCACAAGTTCTGCATTTGCTCGACCGTAAGTGGTTTATTATACCATATTGCATTAGCTTTAGCCAACGATAAAGCAATTTTTTCGCGAGCACTGATTTTAATATCTGCCTCACAATTTTTAAAATAATCTAGCATTGAAATCAAAAAACCTTCTGGGTCGGCTATTTCAAAATCAGCAGGAATACCATTTATTGCAAATGTATTTTTTCCAAGTTCACTAATTTCAAATCCTAACACATGCAAATCGTCCATAATATCTTGCAAAATAGAAGCATCAAGTGTGTTGAGGTCGAATGTTTTTGGGAAAAGTATCCGTTGAGAAAACCCGGCACGCAACTCCAATGTAGCCACATATTTTTCATAAAGAATTCTCTCATGAGCCCTTTTCTGATCAATCACCATCAATCCAGACTTTACAGGTGTGAGAATATATTTTGTTTTAAACTGAAAAAAATTTGAATGTGCATTTGTAGCCAACTGTATTAAATTATCGCTTTCGACCTGCGGCATTGCAGGTATGTTTTCGTCAGGGAAGTCCTTCTTTCCTACATCTTCATATAATTTTTCCCAATGCTTCAAATTGCTTTTATTTTGAGAATCAAAGTAACTTACAGATGAAGAAAACTTTGTTTTCTGTTTTGCAAACGGATTAAATTCATGATTAATATGCACATCAGGAGCCACAATGTCAGTATCTTTGGTCAATTGAGGTATTTCAACAAGACTTTCAATCTCAAAATCAATTGAAGGCACAACGTTATGTTTTCCCAGTGTTTCTCTGACAGCAGCCTGAATGATCTGAAAAATTGCATTTTCATCAGTAAATTTTATTTCAGTTTTTGTAGGGTGAATATTGATGTCAATATTTTCAGGATTTACATTAAAAAAAAGGAAAAAAGAAGGTTGCGTTTCCGGTGGTAGAATCCGCTCATAGGCATTTAAAACAGCTCTATAGAAATAAGGATTTTTCATATAACGATTGTTCACAAAAAAATACTGTTCGCCCGATGATTTCTTTGCAAATTCAGGCTTTCCAATGAATCCCCTAATGTTAATTAATGAGGTTTCTGTATTGATTGCAATCAACGACTGGTTTAGATTTTTACTAATTGCAGTAACAATGCGCTGTTTCAATGATGTAGCAGGCAAATTATAGATTTCTTCATTATTGTGAAAAAGGCTAAAAGTAATATCCGGATTTGCGAGCACGATTCTGTGGAACTCGTCAAGAATATGACGAAATTCAACATTATTTGATTTCAAAAATTTTCTGCGGGCAGGAACATTAAAAAAAAGATTTTTGACAGAGAAACTGCTTCCATCACTACAATTACAGGGCTGTTGACTTTCTACCACACTCCCACTGATTTCAATACAAGTTCCTACATCATCAACTTTGCGTTTTGTTTTCATCTCTACTTGAGCAACCGCTGCAATTGAAGCGAGTGCTTCTCCCCGAAAACCCATTGTACGAATAGCAAACAAATCGGTAGCGGAACGAATTTTTGAAGTAGCATGCCGTTCAAAACTCAGGCGTGCATCGGTTTCAGACATGCCACTTCCATTATCAATAATCTGAATAAGCGTTCTACCGGAATCCTTAACAATAATTTGAATATTTGTACTTCCTGCATCAATAGCATTTTCAACAAGCTCCTTAACAAGCGATGCAGGTCGTTGAATCACCTCTCCGGCAGCAATTTGGTTTGCAACAGCATCTGGTAATAATTGTATGATGTCAGTAATCATTGTAACCGCTTAATTAAAATATCAAAATCATCGACAAATAATTCTTTTTTTTCAGTGTTCCAAATATACACTTTTAGTATAGAATTTTTCTGTATTTCGTTAGAATTTACAGGTATTTCAAACTTTACATTGCTCCAGTTTCCAAACGCTTTAATAAACTTGTTTACTTCTATTGATTGCCAGATATAAGCTTTTTCTCCCAATTCAATTGACACAACTAATTTTGCAGTAGTTGCAGCTCTAGATAAACACCATGTATTAATAGAAATAATTACTTTTGAGGCACTATCCATATTTAGCGAATCCATAGGATATTGAAATGTTGCCGAATATTCATTGAAAGAAGAAGAAGACATTCCTGTATGCTGTATATCGTTTTTTATATTCTCCGATTTTTGCAACCAATACCGTTCCGATTTCTCAAATCCATTGAATGTATGAAGTATATTTGAAGATTTATTTTGTTTAAATTCAGTAAGTTCCCAAATATAAAAATTCATATCTTTATCTGAAAAAAGAAGCTTATTAGAAGCATCAATATTTTTAGCATAATATGGAAGGTCGCTATCTTCAAGCTTTGACAGAGATCTTGTGTATCCATTGAGTAATAAATATTTCTTTTTATTTGGGTCTAATGTATCAATATCACAATCATTCATCATAAGAAACGTGCATTTACAATCTGGATTAAAACCGCCATAATAAGCTCCCAGCCTACGTTGAACATCATCCGTAAGAACATAACAATTTCGATTATTTGCAATAAAAAAATCATGTACAATATCCTTTTGTCTTTGATATTTCACATTTTCGGCATATTGCGCCATACGATATGGCAATACCATAAGAATAAAGATAAAAATTACAGTAAACAAAAATGAGAGCTTAAACCGAGCTGGCAAAAACAAAGAAATAACTAATAAAATTAAAAGTGGTACATAAAGATCACGAAAAGAATTTCCTGCAAAAAAATACGATACAACAGTTAAAAAAACAAGTAAAATACATATCTGCACGGCATAATATTTTTTCTCAAAAAACGAGAATAAAACATGCGAAGCGGGTATTGCAGCAATGGGAATAATAAACAGATAATGTCTGACATCCAGACACATTGGAACATATGCAGTAAATGAAATTGACATGAAATTTGATGATAATAATAGCAAAAATGCCGATACTGCAAAAAATGAAACTGAATCGTGGAATTGCATTGTTTTTTTGATATTTTTTCCAGCTATATAGGCAATTGCAAAAACAATTCCAGTGAGCATTCCCTGCTGAATCATCATAAGAAAAAACTCATAAAAAACACGTTTGAGTAAAAAAATCAAAGGTTGTTTGTCGTAACTGCACATATTCAGATAGCTGTTACCAAAAATAGCTTCAAATCGTTTAAATGGGCTGCCTGTAAGGAGCCATATCAGTAGAAAATATAATACAAGGGCAACCAATCCTGACGCAATCGAATACATCCAAAACTTCACATCGCGCTTAAGGAACAAATCGGTGAGAAACAAATATAATAGCACAGGAATAATAAGCAGCACAATCTCTTTAGACATGAAGCCAAGCAGCATACCCAATGCAAAAAATATTGCATGAAAAAGTGGATTTTTTTTACGGATATAC
>JAVHQG010000011.1:0-7105 GCA_036171035.1 Bacteroidales bacterium | reverse complement strand
ACAGAAATTTTTTGATAACTGCTTTAGAGTTATCGAAGGTCCTGATGCTCCCGAACTAAACATAATTGCACAAAATCAAAAACTTATTTTCCATATTTATAATTTACCGGGATCAAATAATTATCTGGAACAATACAATCAGAAAGATCCATTCATTGTTTGCCCGAATGGTACTGCTTGCGATCAATACTACAGATTTCAGGGATACCAGATTTTTCAACTTGCCGATGAATTCGTTACTGCGACCGATCTTCACGATATTGCAAAAGCCCGTATGGTCTATCAGTGCGATATTGCAGATAACATAAAAAAACTGGTGAACTATACATGGGATGATAATCTCGAAGCAAACATTCCCATGATGGAAGTAAATGGTAATAATACAGGTATTTCCCACAGTTTTACTCTCACTGAAGATGCTTTCAGCACCGGTAACGGTCAACTGGTAAACAATCAAAAATATTATTACATTGCTGTGGCTTATGCAAGCAATGATTATCTGCACTATAATCAAAATGATCCCAGTACTTATCTGGGACAGAAAAAACCATACAAACCAAGCACAAAAAGCTATAATTTCAGCGGAATCAGAATCTACGGTTTAGAAAACGATTCAATTGTACCACATAATGATTCTACATCAAATAATTTGACTTCTGTTACTTATAGTGATAGCTTTGAAATTACGCAAGTTGAAGGTCATGGAAATGGAACAAATAATCTGGATTTAACTGATGCAACAATCGCAGAAATCATGTCTGGTGCTCCTTGGAAAACATCACATCCAACCTACAAAAGCGGAAAAGGTCCTATTAAGGTAAAAGTTATTGATCCACTAAACTTGCCTGAAGACACTTACACTATCCGCATGGACAGTGCTGAAACATATATTAGTCTTACTACGCTTGAATATTATAAATATAATTTGATAAAAAAGGCAAAGTGGAATATCACAAACGCAGCAGGACAAAAAATATGGTCAGACCGCTGGATCTATATCGATGATGAAATGCTGATACCAGAATGGGGCTTATCGGTTCAAATACAACAGGTAGGCTATCCATTTATTAAATCAACTGTACCCATTAATGGATATTATTCAAGTGACAGTCTATTGGGACCAATCATTAATAATAGCTTTATTGAAGGAACAGCCACCAACTCTGATGCCAGCAAACCATGGCTGCATTTTCTACCAGATGCTGATGGAATAGGTGTTTCCTCCACAACAGTAAAACCCGACAACTGGATTCGTTCCGGTTTTGCAACTGACCCTACAAATTCGAAAAATGATGATTATATGTTTAATATTACAGCAACTACTTCAAAATCATGGGATCCAAATCAGATTTGGGAAAATATTATTGGAAAAACATGGGCTCCTTATTTTTTATCTTCTAAATATGAAAATGGACCTGCATTTGATCCATCCATGGTTTCAAATTATCTTGGAGTAACTACTGGTCCTGGACCAATCCGTCCCGGAATTTCAAGCGTTGACATTGTAATCACTCCCGACAAATCAAAATGGACTAGATGCCCTGTTATTGAGATGTGCGAAGATAATCAGCTATCTGAAGGCAATGCAAGTAAATTTGATCTTAGAAAAGGTGCTTCAAAAGACAGAGATGGAAATACAGGCACAGCAGAAGCAACAGCAAATGGAACTCAGCCATATGGGATGAGCTATTTCCCCGGATATGCCATTGATGTTGAAACCGGAGAACGATTGAATATGATGTTTGGTGAAGATTCCTGGTTAAGCGGAACTACAGGCAATGGAAAAGATATGATCTGGAATCCTACATCAAAACTTTATTCTGACTTATATAACAGTACTGGCGGTACATCTGGCAATGTTATTTTTGGCGGGAAACACTTCATTTATGTAATGAACAATGCTAATTACTTTAAGTTCCCAACTGCTGCAGGAATTGATTCACTTAAAAATTATGACGAGGGGAAATTTATTTATAGTTGGATGAAACCAATTGCCGGAGTTCCGAATGCTAGCAAGAAAAAAGCCATTATGGCTTGTCCAATGTGGTGTTCAATTCCAATTTTAGATTCTAACTATACTTTATTAAATGGTAACACTCCTCTGACTGAAATAAAAATCAGGTTAAGAATTGCCAAACCATACCGCAAAGGCTTTAGATACTGGGCTGTTGACTCCACACTGGCACAAAACAATAATTTACCAATGTATAATTTTAATACTGCAAATCTAAATCCTCCAATTGCAAATTTTTCTGCTTCAGCTACCACCATTTTACCAGGCAGCAGCATTAACTTTTTCGACAATTCACAAAACCATCGCAGCACATGGCAATGGACTTTCTCTGGTGCTATACCCAGTAATTCAAATACGCAAAATCCTACACATATTTTATATAATAATCTGGGAACATTTAGTGTAAAACTTAAAATTTCCGGGACTCAAGGAAATGATTCAATCACTAAAACTAGTTATATTAAAGTAACCCTAACTGGTATTGAAGAAACTAATCTATCGAATACTGTATCGATATTTCCAAACCCTACTACCGGCAAATTTGCTATTAATTGTAATATTCCAAATTCTGATATTTTAAGTATTGCTGTCTATAACGCCACAGGGAAAGTAGTTTACAAAACAGACAAGACAGGCATTAACAATGCTGCAAAACAAATAGATCTAAGCAAACACACAAGCGGGATTTATCTGATTTTTATTGAGACGAAAAAGGGAGGTATTTTTAAGAAAATTATTAAAGAATAATAAAGGCTAAATTTGAGTCCACTCCGAAAAGTCCAAAAAATATTTTCCAGCGATTTTTTGCCCTTGATCCCTGAAGGGAAATCGCTGAAAATCAGTGTGCCTTTAAAGTCCCCTTTAGGGGATTTAGGGGTTAAAAGACTTTTCGGAGTGAACTCAAATTTCAATAATAAAAAACCCCGACAATTAGCCGGGGTTTTTTATTTACCAATAATCTTATATCTTAAAACCAATCACTAGAATATCATCAATTTGTTCATATCCGGCTCTCCATTCATTGTGAACCTTAAGAATTGCTACTTCCTGCTCCTTCATTGATTTTGACGCATTATCTAGCAGCATTTTTTTCATAGCTTCGCTACCCAATTTCCGTTCTCTTGCACCCCCAAATTGATCTGAAAACCCATCTGAGAATATATAAATCTGATCGCCTTCCTGAATAGGTATTTCATGATTTGTAAACGGTGTCTTTTCTTTTATAAAAATACCTATTGGCATCCTGTCAGATTTCACTTCTACCAATTCATTATTCCTTATAAGATACATTGGATTAAATGCACCGGCAAAATTCAATAAGTTTTGTTTCAGGTTTACAACACATAAAGCAATGTCCATTCCATCTTTTGATTCGCCTTCTTTACCTGTTTGATGCAACGATTTAATAATGTTTTCACGCAATTGATCTAATATTTCCCCTGCACTATACAATGGCTGTGAATCGGGTTTTTGCATTTTATTAACTATCTCATTCATAAATGCAACTCCCAACATACTCATAAACCCACCGGGTACACCATGTCCGGTGCAATCAACAGCCGCAATAATCAAACAATCATCTTTTTTGCCCAACCAATAAAAATCTCCACTTACAATATTCCGCGGTCTAAACAAAATAAAATGCTCCGGTAACATAGTAACAACCTCTTTATCTGGAACAAGTATTGCCCGTTGTATATACTGTGCATAATTTATACTATCTGTTATTTCTTGTTTTTGTAATGTAATTTGATCGCGTTGTGCAGTAGCAACATCTCGCTGATCCATAATAATGTCTTTCTGTGCTTCTATCTCATCTCGCTGCGCAATAATTTCTTCTTTCTGCTGATTCAACTCTTCATTTTTTTCTGATATTTCATGATTTGCATATTGCAGATCTGTATTCTTTTTCTCAATAATTGCATTCTGTTTTTTCTGAATAATAAATCCTCGTATAAATACAAATGCCAATAACAATACAAGGAAAAATCCGACAAACAAAGCATATTTCTGCATCTTCTGCATTCTTATCTCTGTTTCTTTCCCCTTTATTTCAGTATTTTTCAAATCCAATTGCAACTGTGTCCGGTCTGCAATTTCCTTTGTGATAAGTTTTTGCCTTGCAACTTCTTCTTTCAATAAACTTATTTCTTCTGTATTCCGCAACCCATCTGATTCGTACTTGATTTGTATTTCTGAAAGTTGTTTATGATAACCTGTATTCATAGAATATTGCTTATATGGTACAGATAATTTATAAAATCCAAAAGCTCTTTCGCAGTCTTTTTGCGACGAATAAACATCAGACATTGCTGAATATACACTATATAAAATATCGCCATAATTTTGAGCTTTTGACACAACAGCACTACGATTATAGTAATCAAGAGCTTTCTCAAACCTACTCAACTCCCGATAAACATTTCCAATATTAAACAATGAAGTCGCAACCCCTTTTTTATAATCAATCCGTTCTTTTATTTTTAATGATTTTTCATAATATTCAAGCGATTCATTAAATTTTTTCCAGTCATAATTGATGTTTCCCAAATTGTTTAATGAAATAGATTTTTCTTTTTCGCGACCCGATACATCATCCATTTTTAAAGCCTTTTCATAGTATTCCATAGCTTTAGGATAGTTTTTCATTTCATAATACATCACCCCAAGATTGTTATACGATGATGCAATATCTTTATCATTCTTTAAATCCTTATCCAACACTAGCGATTTCTCAAAATACGCTGCTGCTCTTTCAAAATCTTTCTTTTCATAATATACATTCCCTATCCTATATAATAATTTCGATTCACCTGGCTTATCAGACAAATCCTGTTTGATTTTTAACGACTGCTGAAAATTCTTCAATGCATCCTCATACCTGAAAAGATTATAATATATTACTCCTAAATTCATTAATGCCGACGATGATCCTTGCTTGTCTCCCGTTTCTTCTTTATTCTTCAAACATTGGCTATAATACTCAATAGCATTGCTGTTATCGCCATTATCATAGTACATTCCTGCAATATCATTGCACGCAACAGATAACTCCTTTCTATCTCCTGTCACCTTCAATTGTTTGATACGACTCAAACATGAATCAATTTTTTGTACAGTTGTACGACGATCTATTTTAGGAACTACACTTTGAATATTTTTTACATCTTGTTTTACTCCAACATTATCAGATGTTTCTTTATTTTCAGGTATTGTAGCCTGTTGTAATTTTGCGTTATTTGCTGCATTTTGCATCACATTATTTAGAATGCTCCCTACGTTTTGCTGAGGATTATCTGTATTTGGTGTATTCGTCTTATTTGCTACTAATTTTGGATTTTTTCTTATTTGATCTGCCTGCACAATTAAATTGTCAACAACCTTATCCATTTTAACAGCATAATCTTTATCACTTTTAAAATCATCTAAATCTGCGTAATATTTAATAGTTCTTACAGGCTCATTCAATGCTGAAATATTTAAGCCATCTACCATATCAATCATCGAAACAGATATACTTAAAAACCATGATGCATTTCCTTTATATTTTCCAGGCACTTGCGTTTTTGCAATAATTTTTTCTGTAACCATCCCTGTCTTTGAAATCTCTATTTTATAATTTTTATTTATCGCTAATTCAAAAGAAAATTCTCCTTTTCCATTTGTGCTGGCAGTCTTGATTTTATTGCCTTCTTCAAAAAGTGTAGCCAAAGCATCTTTCAGCTTTTTATCTTCTTTAAAAACAATACATTTTAACTTTACAAGTATGCTATTGTTGGTTTGCTGATCTTGTGCCTGATTATTTTGTGCTATCGTACCTTGACTTTGTATTTCTGCAATTTTCCCTTTTACATAAGAGTCGTTAGGCTTATAAGATAATGCCTTATTATAACTTATTTGCGCACTAGAAATATCTTTTTTAGCGAATAATCCATCACCTTGCAATTTATATTTCTGATAAGCTTTTTCGCTTGTTACACCAGCTTTTTCAATCTCTGCAATTTTCTTTTTGGGATCTTTTTCATCTGGCAAAAGCTCAAGTGCTTTATTGTAATGCAACAATGCTTCTTCATAATTTTTTTTCGCCAATTCAGCATTCCCGCCCTGATACTCATTATTATAATCTTTTTTTAATAATTCTTTCACTTTATTTTTAACTTGGTCAACCTTGGGTTTTACCGATTTAGCATAGGTTTCATCAGACTCAAAATGATTTTCATCTCGTAAATATTTAATTTTATATGTAGGAATACCCGAAATACTCGACAGTTTTACAGCTGCATCTAATCCATCTGCCATCCGAATCATATCTACATCCAACGTAAATTCGTTGGTATTTCCGGCTTGAATATCCGGGTCTGGAGCACTTGTATTAAAAAACACTTTCTGTGGGACATACCCTACTCTTGATATTTCTATCAAATAAAACTTCTTTAATTCAAGCTGCAACTTACACCTGCCATTTGATGATTTGGTTGATAATAGTTGCCCCTCTTTTGTAACATTCAACGACGATTGAAACACAGTCACTATAGCATCGTTAACATTATTCTTTCCTTCTTTTAATACAAGTATAAAATCAACTTTTTTAACCTGTGTAAACCCCGTAAATGACATTATCAGCAGCATTATTACAAACAGGAATGAATATTTTTGTTGAAAAATCATGTGATTATTATTTAGTTCTTGTAAGAAAATTCAGTGTTAGATAAGAAAATGTCAATAATGAGGCTTTCGTAGTTTTGAAAATGACCGTTTTTAAAACCCGGCATACTGCTAGTAACAGTATGAGCGAGCTTGTGGGTTACTTAACGAAATTATTGGCGTTTTCTTGCTGACACTATTTAGAATAAGTTTAGTTTCAAAACTCAAAATACGTTATTTTTTATGAATAATCAAAACTTTATTTCCAAAAAAAAAGCCACTACAAAGTTAACCATGTCTCCGTACTAGCTCTTTTAATATTTTTTTATAAATAGTGTATGCAAGAAAACTCAGTGTCAGATAAGAAAATGTCAATAATAAGGCTTTCGATGTTTTGAAAGTCAGGAGTTTACTTTTGTAAATGACTGACTCGAAAAACCCGGCATA
>JAVHQG010000010.1:0-7111 GCA_036171035.1 Bacteroidales bacterium | reverse complement strand
TGTCAGATAAGAAAATGTCAAGAATGAGGCTTTCGATGTTTTGAAAGTCAGGAGTGTACTTGTGTACATGACTGATTTGAAAGACGAGAGTAACGAAATTATTGGCGTTTTCTTGCTGACACTAATTAATAAACTTCTAAGCCAAGAATGGAGATATCGTCCACATAAATATTTTCCCCCTTAAAAAGGTCAAGATTTGTTCTTAAATTCGTAATAGTTTGATCAATATCAACTTTATTTAAAAGGCATTTTTCAACATTTTCCTCCCCAAACTCAATGTCTTGCTCATTTTCTGTTTCAACAAGCCCGTCTGTAAAACAAAGAAGTTTGTCGTTTTTGTTCATTGTAAGACATCCTTCAATTATTATCGGGATAACATCGAGCATGCCTACTCCTACACATCCCAACTTTAGTGTATCAATAGATTTTGTTGCTGCTTTGTAGTGCATTGGAGGATTGTGTCCTGCATTGATATATTCAAGTGTGCGAGTGGTGCAGTTATATTTTGCAATGAATAATGTTATGAATTTCTCTCCATTTGCGTTGTTCATTACAATCCAATTGAGCCGGGTTACAATATATTTCAGTGAAGTTCTAGAGTTAAAAAGTGCACGCAGATTGGCTTGAAAATTCGACATCAGAATAGCAGCGGAAACTCCTTTCCCTGACACATCGGCAATGCAAAAACCATATTCATCGTCACTTAATTTTACCACATCATAATAATCGCCTCCTACACCTGAATGCGGATGATAATAAGCTGAAACTTTTAAAAGATTGTTGTTGGGAAGGCTGCTAGAAGCAGGTATCAGCATAGCCTGCATTTTCGATGCCAGTTCTACCTCTTTCTTCATAGCTTCTTGTCTCAAATTCTCTTGCTGAAGCCTCTTGTTTTCAATAGCAACAATAATCAAGTTGGCAAGTGTTTGAATAAAATGCAGATGCTTGATTGTTGGACTCACTCCCTCACGTTCCTCTTCAATGTCTCCAATTAATACATATGCCAAAGCTTTGGTTTTATGCAGCACAGGTATAACTACATCAAATGTGTTTAATAGAGGGTGGTCAATCGCTGTAATATTCGTTATTTCCTGATAATTTTGTAGCTCATCTCCAACACTCCCAAAAGTTTCAGGACTATACGTATAGCCTGAAGCCAAGGCACAAGTCCATTTATCTTCTGATAGCGAAAAAACCAACACTTTCCCTATATTCAAATCATTTCTTAGAAGATTTTCAAATTTGTTGAATAACTCATTTGTGGGTAAGTTATCGTTGATGGCCTGACTGATTGCAAGCAAAACATCAAGCTTAAAATTTGATAGAATCAGCCGTCTTAAGGATGCTTTCCCTTTCATATGAAGGTTTATCGATGTTTATTATTGTATAATCGTAATGATTTTTATGCAAATGTATAAAAAATTTACGATCACATTGACTTGCATTTCCATATTTTCAGAATACTTGTTGTAAATCAATTGATATAATATTTTTAAAATACTTGAGTGAATTTTTGCAAAAAGTTAAATTAAATTAATTTTGATACAGATATTTTGATCTGAATAGAAAATAGTTGTCTATGAAAATCGATAAAGAGAATAAATCTACCTATAAATATTTTATTGTTCCTGGTTCCTGCATTTTGCTATTGATAATACTATGGCTTGCAACAACTGAAACATTAATTCCATTGTACAGAAATAGGGAATACGATGTGCTGATTTATAATATGTTGGGGATACCTGTTATCTTGTTTGGAACATGGAAAATTATTTATGGAGCATGGGTGTTTTTCAAAGATTCAAAAACACTTTTCAGCAATAACACCTTACTGGAGAATATGATGATAATAAGAAACAAAACAGCAAACAAAGAAGATGTTAAAAGGGCAAGAATTGAAAATACAAAATTGTTGCTTTCTGGATGGCGAAAAGCGTTTTTTATATTGATATGGGGATTTGTTATAATTTTATGCGGGGGAATTATTATAAATTTAAAGATGATAATTGGATAATAATTTTTAGGAATTTGCTGATTTTAGACTTTTCAGAGTGGACTCCTGACTATAACTTTTTTATCATATCTAAAAACAAATTCATTGCTTTTCGCTTGTCATTATCAAGATTATAGCTAACATTTTTTGTAAAGTAGTCAGCTAGACATGAAATATTTTTTCCTCCGTTTTTTTCTTCTTCTGCAATCACTTTGTCAATATGTGATAACCCATCTGCAAGGGCAATATTAAAGGCAGTTAGAAATTGATCACTGATTTTTGAAACAGCCACCCAACAAGCAAAAACAAATGGCATACCGGTCATTTCCTTCCAAACTCCTGCAAGATCATAAGAATAGATATATTTATTTTCCAGCAACATGGCTCTGTCACCAATAACAACACCGGCGGTAGTCCCTTTTATATCCTTTTCAAATCCAGGTGTTCCCTGTACCCATTTGGGAGCAATTTCCCAGTGTTTTTCTGCAATAATCCGCATTAGTGCTATTGATGAACGCGAATGATAATCAAGTATTATTTTATTGATTTCATGGATAGGTCGTTCACTTAAAAGCAGTACAGATCGAACATTGTTTACGGCACCAATGCAATAATCCGAAATAATCTGATATTTTTTCAGTTCCGGTAAAATTGCAACAGGAACAATTCCTATATCTGCCTCTCCGCTTAAAAGTTTTTCAGCGCAAACAGATGGAATATCAAGCGAAATCGTGCTATGTTGACTCAAATATGCCGATCTGTGCATTCCATATAGGAAAGGAAGCGTGTTTAGGTATGATATGGCAGATATTCTTATGTTATTCATTTTATTGAACAAAATATATTTTATTATTTCTATGTGTGTTTTATAAAAAAATTACATTTGCAATATTATTAATCTAAAAATTAAAACAGTGGATATTTTTGATAAAATTAAAACAAATCTTGGTCCTTTGGGAAAATATCAAAAGCAAGCACATGGATATTTTACATTTCCTAAACTGGAAGGACCGATTCAACCTCGTATGAAATTTCGAGGGAAGGAAGTTCTTACCTGGAGTTTGAATAATTATATTGGCCTGGCAAATCATCCGGAGGTGCGTAAAGCTGATGCTGAAGGCGCAAAAGATTGGGGTATGGCTTATCCTATGGGCGCTCGCATGATGAGCGGTCAAACCAGCAAACATGAAGAGCTTGAAGCCCAACTTGCCGAATTTTCGGGCAAAAAAGATGCTTTTTTGCTAAATTATGGCTATCAGGGGATGATCTCTATCATTGATTCTTTGCTTGGCAGAAACGATGTGGTTGTTTATGATTCTGAAGCACACGCCTGTATAATTGACGGATTAAGGCTTCATATCGGAAAACGTTTTGTGTTTCCTCACAATGATATGGCAAATTTCCAACGCCAACTGGAAAAAGCTACTAAACTTGCTGCAACGCAGAATGGGGGCGTTCTTGTAATCACTGAAGGCGTTTTTGGTATGTCGGGCGATTTGGGCAATTTAAAGGCTATCACTGATTTGAAATCAACATATAATTTCCGCCTTCTTGTTGATGATGCCCACGGATTTGGAACAATGGGAAAAACAGGACAAGGAACCGGAGAATATTATGGCGTTCAAGATAAAATAGATTTGTATTTTGCAACTTTTGCCAAATCAATGGCCGGCATCGGTGCATTTATTGCCAGTGATGAATTTGTGATTGATTTCTTCAAATATAACATGCGTTCGCAAATATATGCAAAATCGCTGCCTATGCCAATGGTAATTGGTGCATTAAAACGCTTGGAATTACTTAGAACAAAACCTGAATTGCGCGAAAAACTCTGGCAAATTGTTCATGCACTTCAAAGCGGGCTAAAAGCTAAAGGATTTAATCTGGGGAAAACAGAGTCACCTGTAACTCCTGTAATACTTTATGGTAGTATCCCTGAAGCTACGAATCTGATTGTTGATTTACGCGAAAACTACGGCGTTTTCTGCTCAATGGTTGTGTACCCTGTAGTACCAAAAGATATGATTATGTTGAGGATTATCCCTACAGCATCTCATACATTGGAAGATGTAGAATATACTATTAACGCATTTTCAGACGCACATAAAAAATTAGTGGCAGGTAAGTACAAATCAGAAAAAATAGCAGAAATATAATTTTTTGCTCTCTATCTGATCTGATAGTTTTTGTAATTTGTCGTTTGAAACAAGCACTTTGCCGATTACGAAACACAAACTTTTTTGTTGTCTGAATATTTATATAGGTTTGCTGTAAATTTTAATAAAAAAAAATAAGTTTTATGATGAGATTCTTTAAGGTTGTAACAACTGTATTGATTTTGGGATTTGTTTTTGCAGGTATTGCAACAGCACAAACTCCACTTGATTTGAACAGTCCAATTCCATTGGATAAACACATTCTAACAGGTACGCTCGACAATGGAATGACCTACTATATTAGGAAAAATGAGACAACAAAAAATCGTGCAGAATTAACAATAGCTGTTAAAGCCGGTGCTGTGCTTGAAGACGATGACCAGTTGGGTCTTGCTCACTTCTGTGAACATATGGCCTTCAATGGAACAAAAAATTATCCGAAACATGAATTGGTGAATTATTTGGAATCTATCGGAATGAAGTTTGGTGCAGAAGTTAATGCTTATACTAGTTTTGATGAAACAGTATATGGAATTACTGTACCACTCGACAGTATGAAAATTGTTGATAAAGGTCTTTTGGTATTATCAGACTGGGCTTCAAATGTTACTTTTGAAGATGAGGAAATTGACAAAGAACGTGGCGTTATTCATGAAGAGTGGAGAATGGGTCAGGGTGCGCAAGACAGAATGATGCGGAAATATTTACCCGTACTTTTTCATAACTCACAATATGGAAAAAGAATCCCCATTGGTACGATGGAAATTATTGACAAATGTCCTCATGATGCAATTAAACGATTTTATAAAGACTGGTACAGACCAGAATTAATGGCCGTTATTGCAGTTGGAGACTTTGACGAAAAAGTGATGGAAACCAAAATTAAGGAATTATTTTCAAAAATTCCCAAATCAGTCAACCCTCGTGAAAGAAAAGAATTCGATATTCCAGACCATGAAGAACCATTGATTTCTATTGTTACAGACAAAGAAGCACAATATACTGCTGCACAGATTTTTTATAAACAGCCTGAATTTAAGCAAAAAACAATGGCTGACTATAAAAAAGCTATTGCACAAAATATTTACAGTAGCATGTTAAGTAAAAGACTTCAGGAACTTACTATTGTTGCTGATCCTCCGTTTATGCAGGGTGCTGCTATGTACACAAGGTTTTTGGGTCCAAAAGACATGTACCTTTGTTTTGCAATGACCAAAAATACCGGCATTGAAAGAGGTCTGGAAGCAATTCTCTTGGAAAATGAACGTGTAAAAAAATTCGGATTTACCGCTACAGAACTTGATAGAGAGAAAAAATCATTGATGCGCGAAATGGACAAACAGTACAATGAACGCGATAAACAAAAATCAACTACACTGCTTAGCGAAATTAAAAATTATTTCCTTTCACAGGAACCTGCACCAGGTATTGAATTTGAATATGAAATGTTTAAAAAATTTCTTCCCGATGTGAAACTTGAAGAAATAAATCAGTTTGCAAAAGACTGGATTCATGATAAAAACATGGTTACACTAATTGTTGCACCTGAAAAAGATGATGTTAAAATTCCTACTGAAGAAAAAGTAAAAGAAATCATTGCTTTGGTAAAAACAAAAGAGTTGAAACCTTATGAAGATAAGGTAAATACAAAGAATCTTGTACCCAAAGAACCAACACCCGGCAAAGTTGTAACCAGAAAAGAAAATAAAAAACTTGGTACTACAGAATGGGTTTTGAACAATGGAATAAAAGTGGTTTTCAAAAATACTGATTTCAAAAAAGATGAGATTTTATTTACAGCAACTAGCCCTGGTGGTTGGTCAAACTGCAAACAGGAAGATGCCGTTTCTGCTGAACTTGCCGCAGATGTTATCAACGAAAGTGGTCTTGGCGATTTTGATCAAACTGAGCTGCAAAAATATCTATCAGACAAAGTTGCTAACGTTTCACCATATATCAACGAATTAGAAGAAGGTATGAATGGAAGTTGTACTCCTAAGGATTTTGAGACGATGATGCAACTTACTTATATGTATTTTACCGGTCCTCGTAAAGATGAACCTGCATATAAATCATTCATGGAAAAACAAAAAGCTTATCTTGAAAATAAAAGTACCAGCCCTGAAGGCGTATGGAGAGACAGCGTAACATGTATCATGTCAAAATATAATTCCCGCAAACGTCCGATGACGGTAAAATTACTTGAAGAAGCTAATTTTAAACGGATTCATTATATCTACAATCAAAGATTTGGCGATCCAAGCAGTTTTACATTTTTCTTTGTTGGAAATGTTGATTTGAAAGTTGTTGAATCATCTATAGTGAAATATCTTGGTGGTCTCCCAAAAGTTGAACGCACAGAGTCATTCAAGGATTTAGGAATTGAACGCCCTAAAGGGAAAGTTGATAAAGTTGTAAATAAAGGAAAAGAACCAAAAAGTTTAGTGCTTATGAACCTTGCAGGCAATTTTGAATATTCGCCGAAAACAAGAATGGAATTAGATTTTTTAACGGGTGTGCTAAATATTAAGCTGATTGAAACAATCCGTGAAGATAAAAGCGGTGTATATACTATTAGGGCTATTCCACAGATGAATCATTATCCAAAACAGAATTATAATTTCACAGTTGTGTTTCCATGCTCGCCAGACAATGTCGATAAACTATCAGACGGTGTAATCACTGAAATTGATAAGATCAGAACAAATGGACCAACTGAAGTTGATATGAATAAAGTTAAAGAACAAAAATTAAGAGACAGGGAAACAAATTTGCGTGAAAATAGTTTTTGGTTAAACGTTTTATCTGCAATGGATTTTGACAAAGAAGATGGTTCCGCTTTTGTTGATTATGAAAAGAATATTAAAGCATTAACGGTTGATAAAATCAAACAAGCAGCCGTTAAATATTTTGATAAATCCAATTATGCAAGAATTGTTCTGAAGCCTGAATAATATTTTTA
>JAVHQG010000009.1:0-7115 GCA_036171035.1 Bacteroidales bacterium | reverse complement strand
CTTTTTCCTTGTTATGAATATTTTTTAAAATAAAGCGATAGACATTATCAGAGAACTGATCAACTGCGATATTAAATTCAGAAATGTTCAATTAAAATTTATTAAAAAATAAATTCAAGGTTTCAAATTTAGTAATAAGACGGATGTGAGTTTTGAAAAGTTACAGCTTAATGAAAAGAAATTTAAAAGGCTTACTGTATCTGCGTTCTGAAGATACAATAAGCCTTTGTTATAAAAATTTATTAACGAAAAAAATCGTTATTTTTTAGGAGTACATTTTAAAGTTTCAACAAGAAAATCCCAAAATTTTCCAACAGATGCAATGTTTACTTTTTCATCTGGTGAATGTGGAAATTTAATTGTAGGACCGAAAGAAATCATGTCAAATTTTGGATATACACCACCCAATAAACCACATTCCAGACCTGCATGTATTATTTGTATTTCTGCTTTCTTACCATATTTATTATGATAAATTTCTTTCATCGTTTTCAAAATTGGCGATGATAGATTTGGTTTCCACCCCGGATAGCCACCTGTAAATTCTACATTTGCGTTTGCTAATACAAAAACGCTTTCTATCATGTTTGCAAGATCTTGTTTTGCTGAATCAACAGAACTGCGCAACAAACACATTACATTAATGATTCCATTTTCAGATTTAATGATGGCCAAGTTATTAGATGTTTCAACAACTTCGTGAATATCATCACAAACCCTTACAACTCCATTTGGGCAAGCATAAATCGCATAAATAAGATTTTTCTGCACCTGATCATCAAACACAAATATTGGCTTATCTGTTTTCAGTGCTTTAAGTTTTACACCTTCATCAACAGCAGATAGTTCAAATTTAAAAATAGCGTCAAATTCTTTGATTGCGGCAATAAATTTCTGTTCTTGTGCAGCAGGAATTGTAACAACAGCATTTGATTCGCGAGGTATTGCATTTCGCAGGCTGCCCCCATCAATTGAAGCTATTTGCATTCCAAATTCTTTTGATGCATGTTGAAGAAAGCGGAACAATAGCTTGTTAGAATTACCTCTCTGCAAGTTAATATCTACACCTGAATGCCCACCTTTTAATCCATTCACCTCAACTTTATATGCTACATGTTCAGGATGCACTGCTTTTTTAGAATACTTAAAAGACATATTTGCATTTAATCCTCCGGCACAACCAATACAGAACTCACCTTCTTCTTCAGAATCTAAATTCATCAGTATGTCACCTGATAAAAGACCTGTTTTCAAACCAAATGCTCCTGTCATCCCTGTTTCTTCATCAATCGTAAGCAGGGCTTCAATTGATCCGTGTGCAATGTCTTTCGATGCAAGCACAGCAAGAATTGCGGAAACACCAATCCCGTTATCAGAACCTAGCGTGGTGCCGGTTGCTTTTACCCACTCTCCATCAATTCTTGGTCTGATAGGATCTGTTTCAAAGTCGTGTTTTGTATCATTGTTTTTCTGTGGAACCATATCCAAATGGGCTTGCAAAATCACTCCTTTGCATTGTTCCATGCCTGAAGTTGCCGGCTTAGAAATAATCACATTCCCCACTTCATCAACAATTGTTTTTAGACCATGTTTTTCACCAAATTCTTTGGCAAACTTTATCATTTTTTCTTCCTTTTTTGAAGGATGTGGAATATTGCAAATATCCCCAAATATCTTCCACAAATTGGAAGGATATAAATTATTCAATTCGTTGCTCATTGTATAAAGATTTAATTTATAATTCTCGAAAATTACATATATTTTTTCAACACAAAAAATAATTTTCTACTACAATCTTACATGTTTCTCCGATATTGTCCACCAACATCAAACAAAGCCGTAGTAATTTGACCTAGAGAACAATATTTTGTTGTGTCCATTAAGGTTTCAAAAATGTTCTTATTTTTTAATACATTTTCGTGAAGTATAGCTAGTTTCATCGGTGCAATATTTTTGTGTGATTTATGAAGTTCTGTAAGCATATCTATTTGATATTGTTTTTCGGTTTCTGTAGCACGAATAACTTCTCCGGGAATAACCGTTGGAGATCCTTTCGATGAAAGAAACGTGTTAACGCCCATAATGGGAAGCTCTCCATTATGTTTTAGAGTTTCATAATACAGGGATTCTTCCTGAATTTTTCCTCGCTGATACATTGTTTCCATTGCCCCAAGCACGCCTCCACGCTCTGAAATCCTTTCAAATTCAGCCATCACAGCTTCTTCCACCAAATCGGTAAGTTCTTCAATTATAAATGATCCTTGTAGTGGATTTTGATTTTTTGCAAGACCAAGTTCATGATTAATAATGAGCTGTATGGCGATAGCTCTTCTCACAGATTCTTCTGTAGGTGTTGTAATTGCTTCGTCATAAGCATTTGTGTGGAGTGAATTGCAATTGTCATAAATGGCATATAAACCTTGTAAGGTTGTTCGAATGTCATTGAAGTCAATCTCCTGTGAATGTAAGGATCTTCCCGATGTCTGTATATGATATTTCAGTTGTTGTGACCGCGGTTCAGCATTGTATTTCAATTTCATTGCTTTTGCCCATATTTTACGAGCTACACGACCAATTACCGAAAATTCAGGATCAATTCCATTTGAGAAAAAGAAGGATAGATTTTGTCCGAATTTATTAATATCCATTCCTCTAGACAAATAATATTCCACATATGTGAATCCATTGGCAAGGGTAAAAGCCAATTGTGATATGGGGTTTGCACCTGCTTCTGCAATATGGTATCCGGAAATGGAAACAGAATAAAAATTTCTAACATTATTTTTTATAAAATAATCCTGCACATCACCCATCAGTTTTAATGAAAAATCTGTAGAATAAATACACGTATTCTGTGCCTGATCTTCTTTCAAAATATCTGCTTGAACTGTCCCTCTCACAGTAGAAAGTGTGCAGGCTTTAATATTTTCATAAATATCTTTAGGAAGTACTTGATCGCCTGTTACACCCAGTAATAGCAAGCCGTGACCATTGTTCCCATCGGGTATTTGTCCTTGATACGAGGGTCGTTTTGTGCCCTTTTCCTTATAGATTTGTGCGATTTTTTTCTCAACTTCATCAACTAAACCATTTGCATGAATATACAGCTCGCACTGCTGATCAATTGCTGCATTCATGAAAAAGCCCACCATAACAGATGCAGGACCGTTGATGGTCATCGAAACTGATGTTTTCGGGTCTGCAAGGTCAAATCCTGAATATAACTTTTTAATATCATCAAGGCATGAAATAGAAACGCCTGAATTACCTATTTTGCCATATATATCGGGTCTTATGTGAGGGTCTTGCCCATATAGTGTTACCGAATCAAAAGCTGTTGACAAGCGTTTTGCAGGCATCCCTCTCGAAACATAGTGAAAACGTTTGTTGGTTCTTTCAGGACCTCCTTCTCCTGCAAACATCCGTGTTGGGTCTTCTCCTTCTCGTTTAAATGGAAACACACCTGATGCAAAAGGGAATTCTCCGGGTACATTTTCTTGTAAACTCCATTTTAATATATCGCCCCATGCCTTGTATTTAGGCAGACTTATTTTTGGAATTTTCAAATGTGATAACGACTCTGTATATGTTTTTACTTGTATTTCTTTATCACGAACTTTGTATGTAAACAGATCGTTATGATAAGCCTTTATGCGCTCTGCCCATGTTTCAATAAGTTTTTTGTTTCGTCCGTCGAGAGATAATTCCTTTTCTTTATAAACATTTTCAAGTTGAGCAATTAATTCTTTATGTCCTGCTTCTTTGGCCGATAAACTCTCGATAGTAAGCCTTATGCTATACAGATTTTGCGCAATGTCTGCCTGATAATCACACCATGTATTATATTGTTTTATAGTTTCAGAAATCTCAGCTAAATAACGCACTCGTTGTGGCGGGATAATAGAGATTTTAGCAGATATTTCCTCTGTAATCTTTGAATTAAAATGAAACAGAATATTTGTTTTTTTCTGAATAAGATCAAGTAATGCTCTGTAAAATTGATTTACTCCGGGGTCATTAAATTGCGAAGCAATCGTACCAAAAACAGGAATGGAATCCTGATCCATGTCAAATAGCCTATGATTCCGTGCATATTGTTTTTTTACATCACGTAAAGCATCCAACGATCCTCGTTTATCAAATTTATTTAATGCAATGATATCTGCAAAATCAAGCATATCAATTTTCTCAAGCTGTGAAGCAGCACCGTATTCAGGTGTCATCACATACATTGATAAATTGCAGTGATCAACAATTTCAGTATCAGACTGTCCAATGCCGGATGTTTCTAACAAAATAAGATCATATTTTGCTGCTTTAGCAATGGTTACAGCATCTTTCACATATTTTGATAAAGCCAGATTCGATTGCCTTGTTGCCAAAGAACGCATAAAAACCCGAGGGCTATTAATAGCATTCATGCGAATCCGATCTCCTAGCAAAGCACCACCAGTTTTGCGTTTCGAAGGATCAACAGAAATAATTGCAATTGTTTTGTCGGTGGAGTCGAGTAAAAATCTTCGCACTACTTCATCAACCAGAGACGATTTGCCGGAGCCACCTGTGCCAGTGATGCCAATTACCGGAGATGTTACCTTTTCGGCCATTGTTTCCAATTGTTTCATTATCTCAAGTGTGTCTTTTGTGAAATTTTCACATGCAGATATCAACCGTGCAATAAGTCTTACGTCTTTATTTTGAATTTTTTTTGTATTATATTCTTTTGCAATATCTTTTCCTGCCGGAGTATCGCATTTCTGCAACAAATCATTAATCATTCCCTGTAAACCCATGCTACGACCTTCGTCTGGAGAATAGATTCTGCAAATACCATATTGATGGAGTAATTCGGCCTCATCGGGTAAAATCACACCGCCGCCACCGCCAAATATCTTAATATGACTACAGTTTGCTTCTTTCAACAAGTCATACATATATTTAAAAAATTCGATATGACCTCCCTGATATGATGTAACAGCTATCGCATGAGCATCTTCCTGAATAGCACAGTCAACAATTTCCTGTACAGAACGGTTGTGTCCAAGATGTATCACTTCTGCTCCGCTTGCTTGCAGAATACGCCGCATGATATTTATTGCTGCATCGTGTCCATCAAAAAGTGATGCTGCTGTTACAATTCTAATATGATTTTTGGGGATATAGGTTTTTAGAGTTTCCATCTTTTTATAATTCTTTTGTTTCGTATGACAAACCTACATGAAATTTAGAAATTTCACAAAATTATTGTGCAAATCACTGTGAACTAAGCATATTCATTAAGTAAAAAAATTACTCAATTTTAAATTCGGAAGTATAACCCATATAATGTACCCTTAATTTTTCTCCGTGTTTTAGCAATTGTAATGGTATTTTTAAAGCATCTTTTGCATATACATTTATCACTGCATATTTGTCGAGTGTACCTTTACAATTTTCAATGTGATAATATAGATAATTATGTATTTTATAAGGTGTAACCAGCAAATTTTCTTTGATGGCTATATGCACAAATGTCTCATCTTTGCTGAAATCAAACGAGGGTGGAGGCTGTTGTTTTTTATTTTCAAAAAAGCAACTTGCTTGTGGAATTCCATACCCGTGGGCATAATCATAATAAGGATAAAGATTTCCCGATTCCTGAATCTTTTTAAATAAATCCATTGCTTTTATATTTGGGTTCAACTGTAAAGCGCAAGCAGCAAACCCTGCCACTAATGGTGATGCAAACGAAGTTCCATCGACCATTTCCATGTATTTTTTGCCCGCAGCAATAGCCGTTCCATATGCGCATACATTTGGTTTAAGCCGATTGTCAGCCGTTGGTCCAAATGAACTAAATGAAATATGATATTCCGTTTCGGGATCAATGCCTCCCACTGAAATAACACTATCTGCATCAGCAGGTGCGCCTATAAATTTCCATGAACTTGTACCATCGTTACCATTAGCATTTATTACCAGAATACCTTTACGTGCTGCAAGATTAGCTGCTCGTGAAACCAATGATTTTTGACCATCCATATCTTCATTAAAATACCGCTCATTTGTATAACCAAGTGAACTATTAATGATTTGAGCTCCATTTTTATCAGACCATTCAACGGCAGCCAGCCAGTTCTCTTCTTCTGAAAAAGGTTCTCGATTCACTTCTGTTCTTGCCAGCAAAAATTCCGCATCTGTTGCCAATCCAACTTTTAAACCATTAATCAGACCGGCAATGCAAGATAGAACCATTGTCCCATGTGGATTATAATCATAAACAAAATCACGTTTTTTTACAAAATCAAAAGTCTTGATAATTCTGTTATTTTTTCTGATATGATCAAAAATAGGGTTTGTATCAACCCACGGAAATCCACCATCAAAAATAGCAATACGAACACTTTTCCCTGTAATATTGCTTTTTGCAAATAAACTACCCTCCATACTTTCTGTCTGCTTTATCAAAAGTTCTTTATATTTTGGAGGAAGACCCGAATCAAATTTGTAAGATGTTAACACACATTTCTGTGACATCTCTTTTATTTTTTTTACAAAATAAAATGTTTTTATTTTTTTAATCTGCGAATCTGTTGCAAATACTGCCACTGCATTAAACCAGCGAGTTTCCCCAGTAATCTCAACAACAATATTCTGAATAGTTTTTTTGTAAAAATCATTTAGAGGGAAATCCGTTGAATCGCAGAGTGGCAAATTATTTATTACCCTTCTTTCTATTGCCTTTGCATCAAAATATGTGTTCGGATTAAAATATGTTTCTTTTTTATCTGTAAAAAATACCCAGTATTTCTGTTGAGAAAAAGATAAATGTGAGATAAATAAAAAAATAAAAAATAATAAAATTTTCATTAGATGTTAATTTTAATTTTACGAATGCCACTTTTTGTTGATAAAATAATATTCTTAACTTTATGAATGTTTTTTTTTGTTAATAAAATCGTTTCAGCTCAAAAATGCAATGAAATTATTGGCGTTTTTTTGCTGACACTACGTAAGTGAGAATGCAATCTGTTGTTTCAATAAGCGTATGGGAAATAAAATAAATAATATTCAGTGCTTCGCAGTCCCATTTTAAAATCAAAAAATTAACGATTGAAGATTTTTGAAGTGAAATC
>JAVHQG010000008.1:0-7222 GCA_036171035.1 Bacteroidales bacterium | reverse complement strand
TTTTATTTTACAATAGAATAATATAAAATTTATAGCTTTGCCTTTTATCTATTTGTTTTTTGAACGCAGACAACCCTAATATAAAAGACGATTCGCAGAAGAAAAAGAAAAAATACATTCTTATTCTGTGGATGTTTTTTATTTCCCCATTTTTGATACTGTTTATTTTTATAACCCTTATTGTAACAGGTGCACTTGGCTTTATGCCAACGTTTGAAGAACTTGAAAACCCTAAAAGCAATATTGCTTCAGAGGTTTTTTCTTCAGATCAGCAAGTTCTTGGGAAGTATTTTTTTCAAAACAGGACATACGTTGGATTTAAGGAGCTTTCACCATACCTTATTAATGCTTTAATCGCAACAGAAGATTCTCGTTTTGAAGAACATTCCGGGATTGACGGGAAAGCACTCTGGCGTGTGCTGGGCGGCGTTATTACAGGTGGATCTAAGGGAGGTGGAAGCACAATTACACAGCAGTTAGCTAAGAATTTATTTCCACGTGACACATCGAAAAACAATTCAAAGTTATTGAAGCTCCCTAGGTTGGCCGTAACAAAATTTAAAGAATGGATTACAGCAATAAAACTTGAAAAAAATTATACAAAAGAAGAAATTCTTGTGATGTATCTCAATACAGTTGCCTATGGACATGAAACATTTGGAATAAAATCTGCTGCCCGAACATTTTTCAATACAAGTCCAGACTCATTAAAGTTAGAGCAAGCTGCCATGTTGATAGGTGTTTTAAAAGCCCCTACTTATTATAGCCCTATTCGAAATCCTGAACGAGCACTGAAAAGAAGAGAAGTGGTACTATCTCAAATGAAAAAATATAATTTTATTACTAAAGCCGTTTATGATTCTGTTAAAACGCTTTCTTTGAATTTAAGTTATATGGTTCAGGATCAAAATCAAGGAATTGCAACATATTTTAGGGAATATCTTAGGGTTCTTCTTATGGCAACTGAACCTGAAAGAAAAGATTATCTTGACTATGAAAAATTCAACGAAGATTCTATGGATTGGAAAAATAGTCCAATTTACGGTTGGTGCAATAAAAACAAAAAGGCTGATGGATCTACATACAATATTTATAAAGATGGTTTAAAAATTTATACCACCATAAATTCCAGAATGCAGAAGTATGCAGAAGATGCAATTTCTGAACACATGGGAGGATTTCTACAGAAAGCTTTTATGAAAGAGCAGAAAGATAGAAAAAAAGCACCATTTGGTTGGAATGTTTCGGATGAACAGATTAAACAGATAATGACTTCTACAATGAAGAGATGTGAGCGATATCATGTACTAAAAAAACAAGGAATATCTGCTGTTGAAATTGATAAAATTTTTCATACACCATATAGAATGAGGGTTTTTACCTGGAAGGGCGAAAAAGATACAACCATGTCACCAATGGACTCTTTAAGATATTATAAATATTATCTTAGAGCAAGTTTTATGGCGATGGAACCCGGAACTGGTTACGTGAGGGCATATTGCGGAGGAATTAATTATAAATATTTTAAATATGATCAGGTAAAGTTTGCAAAAAGGCAGGTTGGATCTACTTTTAAACCATTTATTTATACCTTGGCAATGCAAACAGGATACTCCCCTTGCTATAAAGTTCCAAATGTGCCTGTAACCTTTATTATGCCGAATGGACAGCCACCATATACCCCAGCTTATTCTACGGCAAATTTTCTTGAAAAATATGATGGGAAATTGATCACTTTAAAATTTGCACTTGCTAATTCGTTAAATCAGATTTCAGCATGGGTTCTTAAACAATTTTCGCCACAGGCTGCTATTGATATTGCAAGGAAAATGGGCATCAGAAGCCGAATAGAACCATTTCCTTCCATTTGCGTGGGAATACCGGAAATATCTCTTTATGAACTTGTAGGTGCTTATGCAACATTTGATAATAAAGGCGTATATACAGAACCTATATTCGTAACACGCATTGAAGATAGAAATGGAAACATTTTGGCAACATTTAGTCCGAATAAACATGAAGCTATTAATGAGGAAACTGCCTATTTAATGTTAAGCTTGATGACGGGTGTGATTGAATTTGGGACAAGTTGCAGAATACGGTATGAATATAAAATTGGTGGAGATATTGCCGGAAAAACCGGTACAACAAATAATCAATCTGATGGATGGTTTATGGGAATCACACCTAATTTGGTTGGTGGTGCGTGGGTTGGAGGAGAAGAGAGAAGCATTCATTTCAGAGGCATCGAGCTTGGACAGGGTGCAAGTATGGCTTTACCTATCTGGGCTCTTTTTATGCAAAAAGTCTATGCTGATAAAAAATTGGGATACTCAACGAAAGAAAAATTTGCCAGACCCAAAACACTCTCTGTTGAAACTGATTGTAAAAAATACGATCAGGAAGAAGGAGCTAAAGGGGAAGTTGTATATTAAGCAAATCTGCTAATTTTATCTGATATTTAATAAATGACTTCAGAAATTTCATTTAAAATAATCAATATTGAAGGTGATGGTTGTCATGCTTTGATTAAAGCAAAATTCAATCATTCAAAAATAGGCTATCTGATACTAGATACAGGAGCTTCAAAATCGGTTTTCGATATGGAGTTGGTATCTCCGCTGGTTGAGCTAATTGAGGTAAATAAGGAAAACATAAAGTCATCAGGTATCAGTGAGGGGTTTCTTCATAATAAAGTTGGTATCTTGCCGGAACTTAAAATTGGTAAACTTAATATTGAAAAGAGTACGGTCATCCTACTGGATTTATCGCATATTAATGCACTCTATGCTCAATTTTCCAAAAAGAAAATCTGGGGTTTGCTAGGTGGAGATTTTTTTAAGGATTATAAGGCAAAAATAAATTACAAAAACAAAAAAATAACGCTTAATTTTTAAAAGAATAAACCACAAAATGGAACTTTTTGTTTGTATCAACAATCATTAAAACAATAAATTATGAAAAAAAGTACAATGATTACCGGTTATCTGGCAGCACTTATGCTATTGGTTGGTATTGTTTTTAAAATTCAACACTGGCCAGGTGCTTCAATATTGATTTTGCTTGCATGTGCCTCTTTTTCATTAGCTTACGGTGTCCAATTGTTTTTAGAAAAACTTAAATTTTTAGAAGATTTCTTTTCAAAATTTGTTGCAGCCTGGGTTTTGTTATTAATGATAGCCCTTCCGGCATCTTTCATTTTTAAATTACAACATTATCCGGGAGCTGAGGCTGTTGTTTCGCTTTCCCAGTTTTTCCTTTTTGTGAGTATCCCGATATTAATTGTGTATGCTTTTAAAACTAAAGAGGATGTAAAAAAACTTAATTTCCATCATGAAGCAATTTTGTTGATCATATTAGCAGCATTCTCTGTATTTGTTTGGAATATGAGAATCAGTAAAAATGTATTAAATTCTTTTCTTCCATTAAATGAGACGGTAGTTAAAGAAATGAATTATCATGAATCAAAAAGTAATGAATTATATACAATTCTTGAAAATGCTGTAAAAACAAGTAATGCAGGGAAAAGTTATATGGCAAAAGCAATGGATGTTAAAACTGCAAGCGACTCGCTGTGTGCAGATATTTTGGAAATTGAAAATTTGATGGCAATAAAATCCGGACAGGGGAAATGTAATTTCGACTCACTCTCTATTATTGCCAAAGATGCAACCGACGTTTCTGCATTTGTAATGATAGTGAATGGTAAAGGCGAGGAGCTAAAGCAAAACATTGTAAAATTTAAAGAAATAGTTAATCAAAGCACCAATAGCAGAGGGAAAGAAATAATGAACATATTTTTCAATACAGACGATCCAAAACCGGCAGAAGGAGAAAAAAATGGCATAAATTGGGTTTCTGAAAAATTTGAACATTTGCCGTTGATTGCTGTTTTGTTTGAGCTAAATCAGATGCGATCAAATATCCGCTTGCTTGAATCGGAAACAATGATATATTTACAAGCTATGGCAGCAAAAGCTATTAATAATGAAGTTTCAAGGACTGTCGGGAAAGATAAAAAATAACATATCAAAAACAACAAAATAGTAGCGTAAATGGGACTTACAAAAGGTATAATGACGATTTTATTCTGCATTCTAAAAAACCAAAAATATTGATTGATATTCAAAAAAAAGACTATATTTGCAGGCTTAATTTTAAAATTATTATTAATAAATTATTAACAAAAAATGCAGAATAAAGGAGCCATCAGGTTTTTTGCTATTGCGTTGGTGCTAGTTTGTTTATACCAGCTTTCGTTTACGTTTATTACCAGTAGGGTAGAAAAAAAGGCAAAAGAATTTGCGAAAGGAGATGCGTTAAAAGAAAAATCTTATTTAGATTCAGTTTCCGGCATTGTTTCATATAATATTGGAATTCGTAAATACACATACTACGAATGTAAGGAACGAGAAATAAATATGGGTCTTGACCTCAAAGGAGGGATGAACGTAACACTCGAAGTTTCAGTCGTAGATTTGTTAAAGGCTCTTGCCGGAAATAATAATACGGATGCGAAATTTGTTAAAGCAATCGGTATTGCACATGAAATGCAGAAAAATAGTCAGGAAGATTTTATTTCACTATTTAGTAAAGCATTTAAGCAGGTTGATCCTAATGCACGTCTGGCATCAGTTTTTGCAACTCTTGAAAATAAAGATAAGGTTAATTTTCAATCCACCGATGATGAGGTCATAAAGTTTCTTGTAAAAGAGACAGATGATGCTATCAGCAACTCATTTAATATTCTCAGAAACCGTATTGACCGTTTTGGGGTAACTCAACCAAATATTCAGAAAATTGGTAATTCTGGTCGTATCCTTGTAGAATTGCCAGGTGTAAAAGATCCTGAACGTGTACGCAAATTGTTACAAGGAACTGCTAATCTGGAATTTTGGGAAACATACGAAAACCAGGAAATTGCAAAATCATTGATGGATGCAAATAAAAAACTGAAAGAACTATTTGAATTAAAAAATGGCATCTCTTCGGTTGATTCTACATCGAAAGACACAACCCTTGTTGCTGCAAAAGATAGTGCAAAATCTGATGAATCAGTTTTAGATCAACTATCAAAAAGCGATACTACGGCAGCCAAAGATACTTCAACAACCGCCAAACAGAAAAAAGGGGAAAAAGATAATCCTTTGTTCGCTATCTTGATGCCAAGGGTGTCGCAGGATGGCAAATGGTTAGAAGGTCCTTCTGTGGGAATTGCACATTATAAAGATACTTCAAAAATCAATAAATATCTTAACCTAAAACAGGTTAAAAGTGTGTTTCCTTCGGATGTGAAATTTTTATGGCATGTGAAACCTTACGGAAAGACAAAAGAATTTTTTGAACTAGTTGCAATAAAAATATCTAATAAAGATGGCAAAGCTCCTCTTTCAGGAGATGCTGTAACTAATGCTCGTCCTGAGTTTGGTAACAGCAAAGCAACGGCCGAAGTAGCCATGTCAATGAATGGCGAAGGTGCTAAAATTTGGGCACGACTTACCAAAGAAAATGTTGGAAAATGTATTGCAATTGTTCTCGACGACTATGTATATTCCGCACCAGTTGTTCAAGGTGAAATCACAGGCGGTCGCTCTTCTATTACCGGTGGATTTTCTGTTAATGAAGCTAAAGATTTGGCAAACGTTTTAAAATCAGGGAAACTACCTGCTCCGGCTCGTATTATTCAGGAAGAAGTTGTTGGACCATCTTTAGGGAAGGAATCGATTAATTATGGTATGATTTCTTTTATTATTGCATTTATACTAGTCTTGATATACATGGCACTGTACTATAATCGTGCAGGTATTGTTGCTGACATTGCTTTGGTGTGTAACTTGTTTTTCCTTTTTGGTGTACTTGCGTCTCTTGGTGCCGTATTAACATTGCCGGGTATTGCAGGGATTGTTCTTACCATGGGTATGGCGGTTGATGCCAACGTTATTATCTATGAACGTATCCGTGAAGAGTTGCGTCTTGGAAAAGGATTGAAGCTTGCTGTAAATGATGGATTTAAACATGCTTATTCTGCAATTATTGATGGAAATGTTACTACTATCTTAACCGGTATAATACTATTTATTTTTGGGAGCGGTCCTATTCAAGGATTTGCCACTACGTTGATTATTGGTATCTTAACTTCTTTGTTTTCGGCAATTTTCATTTCAAGACTGATATTTGAATTTATGTTGAAACGAAACAAAGAAATCAGTTTTGATAATAAATATACTCGTAATTTACTCACAAAGGTAAATATTGGTTTTATTGGGATGAGAAAAAAATTATATATCGTTTCATTATCGGTTATTACACTAGGTGTTATTTCCCTTTTTACCAATGGACTGAACATGGGTGTTGATTTTACAGGTGGTCGCACATTTGTGGTCAGATTCGATAAAGATGTTCGTACAGATAATATTCGTAATGCACTTCGTATTCCACTGGGTGGCTCCGCAGAAGTAAAAACTTTTGGTGGCGACAATCAGGTAAAAATTACTACCAAATATTTATCGGATGATAACTCAAAAGGAATTGATTCAATTATTACGGTTAAAATGTACGAAGCACTAAAAGGTTCTTATTCAAAGCCAGTTACATTTGAGCAATTTAGCCAAAGTGATAAAACCATTGGTGTAATGAGTTCCCAGAAAATAGGACCTACCATTGCTGATGATATAAAAGTTGCTGCTGTATGGGCAATTATCTTCTCGTTAATTGGGATTTTCATTTACGTTGCCATTCGATTTAAGAACTGGCAGTATGGTGTTGGTGGTGTTGTCTCTCTTTTCCACGATTCAATGATTGTAATCTCTATGTACTCTCTTTTCTACAAGATAATGCCATTTAGTATGGAGGTCGATCAGGCATTTATTGCAGCAGTACTCACTGTTATTGGATATTCTATAAATGACACGGTTATTATTTTCGATAGAATCAGGGAATGGAGTACACTTTATCCAAAAAGGGAGTTGAGGGTTAATATGGATGGTGCGATGAACAGCACCCTTGGTAGAACATTAAACACATCATTAACAACCATTGTAACCCTACTTGCAATATTTATTGTTGGAGGTGAAGTTATCAGAGGATTTATTTTTGCTCTTTTAGTTGGTATTAGTGTTGGAACATATTCTTCTATCTTTAATGCAACACCGGTTGCTTACGATTTGATATTATGGAGTGAACGGCGTAAGGCAAAGAAAAATAAAGTAATTGCTTCTAAATA
>JAVHQG010000007.1:0-7228 GCA_036171035.1 Bacteroidales bacterium | reverse complement strand
TCATTTTTGACCATCATCTCAATACCGGCGATAGTACATCTGTTTTAAATTATCTTCGCTACAAATACGCTCCTCCAGTTAACCTAGGTGCAGATATCAATATATCCTATGGATTTAAAGATACTACTATTACATCAATTGGTGGATATTATACCAATTATCTTTGGTCAAATGCTTCTTCTAGCTCTTCAATATCAGTTAATGCCGGAACTCACTTTGTAGATGCTACCGATATCTTTGGATTTCATTCTTATGACACCATTTTGGTACACTATCCTACATCATATCTTCCTGATTCTTTGACTATTTGTGTCGGGACCTCGGCTTTGCTCAACACAGGGCTTGGTAGCAGTTATAACTATCTCTGGTCTTCTGGTGTCAATACTGAAACCATCGTAGTTTCTTTATCTGGAAAATATACTGTTACAATTTCTGATATTTATGGTTATTATATCAAAGACAGTATTATTATTTCTGTAGATAGTTATCCTAATACAGCCTCCGTTGGAAATGACACTACCCTTTGTTCCGGTAATTCTATTTCTCTTATTAATGGGGCTTCTCAAACTTCTACTTATCTCTGGTCAAATAACACTACCACTTCTTCTATCATTGTTTATTCTTCTGGAGAATATTCTGTTACTACAACCAATAATAATGGATGTATTGCACATGATACTATATTTATTACCATTTCCGGTACTGCTCCAATTCCCGATTTCTCATTTTCTTTTGCGTGTTCAAACGATTCAGTACACTTTACCAGCAATGTTTCCGAACCATACACTTCTCTTCTCTGGGACTTTGGTGACAGTAACACATCGCCACTATCTTGCCCGATACATTGGTTTAATAATCCAGATGTCTATACTATAACACTTACCGCTAATGATAATGGATGTTCTAATAGTATCACTAAAACAGACACCATCTGGCAGGCTCCGATTGCCAGTTTCAATGCTCCTGCCTCCTGTATATCCATCCCATTGTCTTTTGATAATACATCTGCTATTTCAATAACAGACCCTATTACTTTATGGAAATGGAACTTCGGTGATGGGAATAATTCTTTTCTACAAAACCCGACACATCTTTATGCTATTGCTGATACGTTTGATGTTACGCTGTTTATTTCTTCTTCCAGGGGTTGTTACGATTCTGTTAATAATCAGATAACTGTTGTTAACTCTGCGGCTTTACCTAATCCTGTAATTCTTTTATTTCCCCCTAACAACGCTATGTCTGATACTAATATTACTTTTTCATGGAACACTAACGTCAACGTTTCTTTATATTCTTTACAAATTGCAACTGATAGTGCTTTTAATAACATCACTGCTTTTTTTCCTCATCTTGCTACAACGCAACATGTTATTAGTGGCCTAAGCCAAAACACAACTTACTTTTGGAAAGTTTACGCTCTTAATATGTGTCTGGATTCTATGCCTTCTGAAAAATTTTCTTTTAGAACATTTTCACCATCAGCGCTATCTGGATTGTCTTTATGGCTTACTTCTGATTTTGGTATAAATCAAACAGCCGGAATAATTTCTGCCTGGAATGACAAAAGTGGAAACAATCATAATTTTTCATGCAATATTTCATCTTCAAATCCATTATTGATAAACACTATTACCCCCCTCAATAATAAGCCAGTAGTTTCATTTGACGGTATCGATGATTTTTTAGTGTCTGATAGTACATTTCAGGTAGGTTCTACATTCATGGTACTAAACTGGAATGGCAATGAAACCACTTTCCCCGATTATAACTATTTACTTATTGAATCAACCAATGCTAGTAACAGAATTTTTCATGCAGAAGGAGGAACTAACCAATTGTATTCTGGTAATTTTTTCAACAATAATATTTTTGTAAACAACCAAAGAACATTCGTTTTTACGCCATTCAACAATTATAAAATTCTTTCTGGGTTCAACAACAACCCCGGAGCATTTAATGGTCTTTCTATATCCCATAACAGCTCACGAGCATGGAAAGGAGCTATCGCTGAAATTATCATTTTTGACCATCATCTCAATACCGGCGATAGTACATCTGTTTTAAATTATCTCCGTTTCAAATATGCCCCTCCCGTCAACCTAGGTGCAGATATAAACATAGCCTATGGCTTCTGCGATACTACTATTCATGCCGGTCAAAGATTTACCCATTTTCAATGGTTTAAAAATGGAGTTCATAATTTAGCCGATACGCTCGAAAGTATTACTATAAACAAAAGTGGAAATTATAAAGTCACTGTTACCGACATCTTTGGTTTTATTTCTGCGGATAGCATTAATATCAATTACCCGGCATACACTCAACTCTCAAATGACACCATTTGTCTGGGAGACACCCTTCACTGGAATCTCAACTTAAACGGTCATTACAATTACTTATGGAATGATGCAAATACATCAGCTATCAGAGATGTTTTTTTAGAAAATACATATCAAGTTACTATTACCGACACTACTTCTCAACATTGTTCAATTATTTCGCAACCAGTTTTTGTAAAGGTTGACTCCTTCCCAAATATCGTCTCACTTGGTCCGGATGACAGCCTGTGTACAGGTAATGCTCTTTACTTACAAAATGGATTTAATGAGGCAATTACTTATCATTGGAGCAATAATACCACATCTGATAATTATATTATTTCTACGGCGGAAACAATTTCTGTAACTGTCACAAACGACAGGGGCTGTGTTGGAAAAGACACATTAACTGTACTGGAAATATCAGGGACTGCTCCATCGGTCGGATTCACATTTAATGGTATCTGTTTTGGTGATACGACTTATTTTACAGATAATTCAAATGGGGGAAACCAGATAAACTCATGGAACTGGAATTTTGGCAATGAGGGGTATTCATCAGATACAAATTCAGTACATAGGTTCTCACAACCGGGGATTTATCCTGTAAAGCTTTTAATTAAAACATCTGATGGTTGCTCAAACTCCATGATAAAGAATGTTATCATACATAATCTGCCTATGTCCGCATTTATTACAACCAATAACTGTTCCGGCAATTCAACAAACTTTATTAATCAATCATCGGTTTTACTTGATTCTTTGGTTTCGTATAATTGGGATTTTGGGGATGGTAATACTGATAGCGTAAAAAATCCATCACATGTTTTTACACAAGATAGCAGTTTTAACACATCTCTTGTTGTAGTATCAAATTATGGATGCAAAGACACTCTTGAAAAAACAATTTCAATAAAAACTGCTCCTGCTGCTGATTATTCCTACTCCCCGGCATGTAAAGGGCAAATTATTTATTTTTCGGATCAAACAATTAATCCCGAATGGTATCCAATTATTAAAAGGGAATGGAAATTTGGTGACAACTCCGGCTCTACTGGTACAAATCCAACGCATACCTATGCTGCAACAGGAACATATCAAGTAAAATATATTATTAAATCAGTAAATGGATGTTTGGATACAATTATCAAAAATATTGTTATTACACAGCCACCCAATGCCGGATTTAAAAACACAAGTGCTTGCGTTGATAATTATTTGCAATTGCTTGATACTAGCAAAAGCACAGTACCACTAACTTACTGGCAATGGAATATAGATTCTTTGGGTAAATTATATATTCAAAATCCAGCGGTATTATTTAATGATACAGGTAATTTCAATGCCAGCCTGATTGTGAAAACTCAAACCGGTTGCACTGATACAGTAAGTAAAATAATTGCCGTACATGCAAATCCGAAAGCACTATTTGAGATTTCTCCGACAATTGCAGCACCTTTGCAATCAATCAGTTTTTTGAACACTACAACAGACACAAACCTGTATGTTTGGTACTTTGACGATGGATTAACCAGCACATTGGAAAATCCGAACCATGTTTATGCTGACAGCGGTTTGTATAATGTAAAAATGATTTCCACAAACATAAATGGCTGCAAAGATTCAATGTACTCCCCCGTAAGAATAATTGTTCCTCGTTACGATATTGCTGTGCTTGATGTAAATGCAGAAACATTAGGAAACTTTATGCACGTTACATCAAAAATAGGGAACTTTGGTTCAATGCCCGTAGATTCAGTATATCTGTACCTTGATCTCGGTAATGGAGTTTCACTGCAAGAGGCAATTAATTATCATTTGCTATCGGGGGAAATTATTACATATACATTTAAGTCGCAGCTTGAAATTTCAGAACAAAACAAGCCATCGTATATTTGCATAGATGCTTATCCTTCGCCTATTGTAACGGATCTTGTACTATCAAACAATCATCTGTGCAAGGCACTAGTTGAAAACTTTGAAGTGTTGCCTCCTTATCCCAGCCCTGTTAAAGATTACTTGTTTATTGAATTTATTATCCCTTATGAAGGAAATGTGAAAATAACATTATATAATCCTCTGGGACAGATTATACAGGTACTCTATAATAACACGCCAAACATAGGGTTCAACAGATTTGTATATGATGCCGGAGAATTAAATATGGGCGCATACTACTATAAGGTTGAATTTGCCGGACATCAAAAAATTCAGAAATTTATGCGACAGTAAAATCTAACATTTCTAAATTATTTTCTCAAAACATCAAGAAATGCAGCCAGACCCTGTGTTAATTTTGCAACCAGTTTATCATCGGCAAGTGGTATTTTTATATATTTTTCTCCTGTTACTTCATCTCTTTTAATAAATCCGGAGTTATTCGCCTTTTCATTTTTACCTGAAGCTTCAGTTGATTTAAAAGATTCTGAAAGCTGTGTAAGAAAATCAATTCCTTTCGCAATTAAATCGCCGATACCGGGCACAGACTCTGAACCTGATGGTGGTGAGTTATTAGCCCCTTGTGCATATTCCGACTCAACTTCTTGAAGCTCTCCTGCAAACTCAAGTTCATTAGTTTCAACATTTCCATCAACGTCTAAAATGCTTATTGGCTCTTCTTCAGAAATATCTACCGTTGTTCTTTCTTCATCTACTGTTTCATCAACCGGAGCTTCAGCAACAGCTTCAACAGAATGCATGAATTGTGAAAAGCGGTCTTCACTCATAAATACGCTATCATTTCCCATATCTAAAACACCTTCAAACACAGACTTTTTAAATCCAAGAAGTGCTAGAATACGCTGTTCAATTGAACCTGTTGAAATAAAATTGATAACATTTACCGTATTTTTTTGTCCAAGCCTGTGTACACGGGCTATTCGCTGTTCAAGTACAGCAGGATTCCAAGGAATATCTAAATTAACAATATAACTTGCCGATTGTAGATTCAGCCCTGTTCCACCAGCATCCGTAGATAAAAAAACACGGGAATTAGAATCTTCTCTGAAATTATCAAGCAATTGCCCTCTTTTATTACTTGGAATTCCACCATGTAAATATTCATATTTAATGCCTATGGCATCTAACTCAAGTGCAACAAGCCTTGTCATTCGCTCCCATTGGCTGAAAATTACAACTTTCTGATCTTCTCTTTCAAAAATTTCTTTTAATATTGTCATCAATTCACCAATTTTAGTATCATTGCGGGTTTTTTGATCAAGAATATAAGTACTGTCTGATACCATCCGCATGCAACCCAGAAAGATTAATAGACGTTGCCTGTCTTCTTCCGATAAGAATCTATTTCTCCGCCACTTATCAACCAATCTACATACGCCATCATAATATTCTGTATGCAATTCACTTTGTTCTTTCGTCATTTGAACAAAATAATTATTATCAATCCTATCCGGCAACTGATCTGCAATTTCTTTTTTTGTACGCCGCACTAAAATGGCACTTAATGTTTTGTTAATTTCATTCAGATGTTCATAACCGATAACCTTCCCAAAATCATCAGTTACCTGATGGTGATGTAAAAATTTATACAGTGGTCCAAGCCTGAAATTATCTACAAACTGCATGATTGAATGAATTTCTTCAATTTTGTTTTCCAATGGTGTTCCAGTTAAAACAAGAGCGTATTTTGAAGAAATATTTTTTACAGACTGAGCTAGTTTAGTCTTCCAATTTTTAATGCGTTGTGCCTCATCAAGAATCACTAAATCTGGGTTATACGAAGCAATTTCAGAAATATCATTCTTTATTACATGGTAGCTAATGATTTTATAAATATTTTCAGTTTGATATTTAAGTTTCCTGATATTAGGTAAGCCCTCAATTACCAACGCCTCGCGACCAGTAAATTTTTTGATTTCAGATTTCCATTGATATTTAAGCGATGTAGGACAAACAATCAGAATTTTTTCTACATGAAATTCCTTTATGAGAAGCTCACATGTGGCTAATGACTGGATGGTTTTTCCAAGTCCCATTTCATCTGCAATCAGGCAACGACCGGCTTTTGCAGCAAACAGCACGCCTTGTTTCTGATAAGGATATAGCTTTGCTTGTGTGAGTTTATCAAGTAATTCCGGATTTGTTTCATATTTGTTTTTAATAATTACTTCTCTACCATTTCTTTCTCTTTTTTCAATCACAAAGTGAATTGCATCCTCGTAAGTACGAAATGATGGATTTAGAGCTTTAATTTTATCAATAAAAAATTCTATTTTATAAAAAGAAGATTCTCTTAAAAAATTATTTTCATCGAAATAAAAGCTTGCTAATTCTGCAATTTGTTCTTTATTTTCACTGCCAATTCGCAGATAAACTTTTCGCTCTGAACCATAGCGCAGGCTGAGTGAAGAATAATCGGGGTGAAATCCATCCTTCATCAATTTTTTCAATTTCAATGAATTTTCAAAAGACCAAAGAAGGTATTCAATGTGCTTACAAGTACCCAGCTGATTTGTTTTAAAATCGGGACAAGAACAAAAATTTAGCTCAGCATTGTTATCTCTAATCGCAACTTTATACGTATTTTTTGTAGTTTGATTATGTACTAAAAAATCAGAAAATACAGGATGGATTCCAATGTTTTCAACGTCAAACTTCAACTCCTTCGCATATTGTTTTCGCAATGCAATCTGCCAGTTTTCAAGTGTCATATCATCAGGCTTGCGATGATATGGAATTTTTGTTTCTCTCTTTATTTTTTTTGTATCCTTTAATTGATATTGTTTATTTTTTTTCATATTGTATATTTTATTTTTCACTGTTGTTCCTGATTATTTATCTCTTAAACGTTTAAAAATTGAGTCCACTCCGAAAAGTCTTTTAACCCCTAAATACCCTAAAGGGGACTTTAAAGGCACACTGATTTTCAGCGATTTCCCTTCAGGGAT
>JAVHQG010000006.1:0-7383 GCA_036171035.1 Bacteroidales bacterium | reverse complement strand
TAAAACATTCTTTAAAGATGTAACGACCACTTATTTGAAATAACTTACAACTGATAGTTTCGGATAATCTTTTGTATCAAAACATTTTTTTAAAAAAACTTCCAGATTAAATTTCTTTCCTATTTTTAAAACTGTTTCATCCCTTGTTGTATGCAGTGAGCTAACAATATCTTTTTTTAACGAATCCTTAGATAATTCATATACAAAACCACCATCTTGATTTTTTTTCTGCGTATATTTAAGATGATTGAATTGTAAATATTCCGATAAATTATTTTTGTTGTACCCTGAAATATATAGTGAAATATCTTTTGGAATTTCTTCAATAATGCTTTGAATTTTTCCCCATTCATCCGATAAATTTGTATTAATTTTTTCTACGAAATTCTGATCTGTTTTTATATTATTGAAAATTTCTAATGCAGGTTTTTCCCACATCAAAGTAATGATATTATCTCCCGTTATCCATGTCCCTTTGTTTTCAGTATCCCAAAATGAATTCTTATATCCAAAATAAAATGGGGCAAGGCTTTTATTTGAAAGCATAAGTGCACGAGCAAGAGCAATTCCCATTTTTTCTCCTAAAATTCCTGATGCTGCAATGCCTTGTGATATCAAAAAATGCACGGGAAAAATATTGTTTTTTCTTGTAGTAAGTTTTATATGGATATCTTCCGGTAAATAAAAAATAGGTTGAGTGGAATGTGTGATTTTTTTTATTGAATCACTATCGTGACAAGCATTGCATGACGAACATTTATGTGTCCCAAAACACGAATCTGATTCAATAAATGCAACACATTCATTATATACTTTTTCAAAAAAATCGGGTGATATTCCGGTATCAAAAATGTGCCATGGTTTATTTTTTCTTTCATTGGGCAAATGTCCTTTTAATAAGGCTTTAGAATCAATTCCGGATTGTGAAAGTAGTAGGTTGAGTTCTTTAATGAAACTGTCGGGGATAGTTGAATAATAAACAAATTTTGTTTTGAAAATGGCTTGAATTAAAATATCAGATATTCGTTCATCAGATGCACGTACCAGCAATTGCGATAAATAATAATCGTTAAAATTTGCAGCACTGCGCATTTCAAATCCATTAATTTTCGATTGCAATTCAATAGTCTGAATTATTTTTGATAACATATCTTTATCAGGTGCATCTTCAAATTCAAGTGGCGTATGTGGAAACCGCACCAATGGAGTTACCGAAAAAATAATTCTGGGAACGTGCTTTTGTCCTTGTGTAATTTGCTTGATTTTTTGTAAGAGTTGGTTAAAATCTTTGTAATCCTCTTCTGTTTCTAATCCAGTTGCAATCAGAAATATTTTAAGTTCTCGAATGTGTGATTTAAGAAGCAATTCTAGGCTTTGATAAAGGATTTTATTGTCAAGATTTTTATGCAAATATTTTCTCATTCTTTCAGAAATTCCTTCAAGTCCACATGTAATATTCGATTTACTTGCAACCTGTAACAAACGGATTATTTCAGGGTGTTTTGCGATGTGGTCGAAACGTTGACTTTTCAGACCGGTGTTCGCAAATAAATCACTTGTCATCCATAATATTTTATATAATTCAGAATGGATATTGAAATTAAAACTGAACAAATCAATATTGCATATTCCACTATAGATTTTTTGCTCTATTGCCGATTGATAAAGTATTTCAGCGGTTTCTTCAATATACGGTTTTCGATTCCAACTTTCGCTGCAAAAGCTACAAAAATAAGGACAGCCTTCGCTGATTCTTAAAAATCCTGTGTCTGCATTATCACTATATAAAATAGGTGCATCTTTCAATTGTTCAGGGTGTAGTGAATGTTGTCTTTTAATTTTTTTGTGAAGAATTTTTGTTTTATCGGGTTGGAAAAAACCTTCAATATTTTCAAGTTTATCTAAGATTTCACGTTTATTTAATTTTTCACGTTTTCCATCTCTGCATATTTCCAGTAATGTTCTAATGCTTGCAGTTTCTTCTCCAATAAAAATTCCATCAACTAGTGGATCATCGCAAAAAAGGGCAGAACAGTTTATTGCATTGGCACCGCCTAAAATAATTAATGGTAATTCGGCATTTGAAAGTCTTTCACTTTTTTTAAGAGGGATATCACTTTTTGCCAGCATTATTGGGATATTAACCAATTCCTGGACAATTGAATTTGAAAATCCGATCAGGTCAAATGATTTTGGATGCAGTTTTGTTTTTACAGGCAACATCCACGGAATTTTATCTGCATCAAAAAATTTTGTGTCAGCATATGGTGGTAAAAATGCCATATCGGGAAAAACTCCGGGAATGTCTTTTGCTATCTGATAAAGGAGTCTGTGTGTAAATGAATCTGAAGTATCTTTGTAAGAAGACAATCTGGAAAATAGAATACTAAAATCTCTGTTGTTATATTCTGATTCATGCAACGTATTAATCTCTTGTCCACGCAGCCAAATTCCATAACCGGATAGTTTACCGGAAATATTGTTAAACCATGTTTTATGAGATTGCATCAGGAAAATGAAGAGTGCTAATATGTGTTATTAATAATTGACTTCCTGATGTCAGTTATCATTTTTTTGAGGTCTTTAATTTTTGTGTTATCAAAAGTTACATTCTTGATTTTTTTCTCTTTATCACTATATTCGTAACGGATATTTAGCGTATCAAAAAACTCTTTTATTTTTGAAAATGTATCGGAAAGTTTTTTAAAATCATTGCTTGGATACATTTTCATTAAGTCAATCAGGCTTTCAATATATATCTTTTGCTGTAATAGAATATTGTTCAGATTATTTGAATAAAATGGTGATAATTCTTTCAATTTAATTAGTTTTTCATAGTTATTTACCAGCATATATAAGCCTTCGATATAAAAACCACTAATAATTAAAATGGAGACTTCTTCTTTCTGAATTTCAAACAGACGTCTGTCCACTTCATTCTGAAAGGAAAGCAATGTCTTAAATAGTGAGTCTTTTTGATTAATGTTGGCTTTGCATTGTTTTAAAACTTCTACTGTTTTTTTATTTTGCAGATCAAGTTCTTTTGTAAGATTTTCAATTTTGTTAATGTATATAAGCGAAGTTTGTTGTTGATCATACATAGAAACATATGCAAAGTCAACAAGGTTGATTCCCAAATTAAGCGATTTCGAAAAGCTTGTGAGCAGTGGAATTTTGCTATCTTTTGTGTCTCGAATAATTTCTTCTGAATAGGAAATATCTAATAGCTTAAAAGCTGACGTTATTTGCACCGGAGTAGGCACAGTATATACCATCGCTTGATTGCTGTCAAGCACAATTTCACTTTGTTCATCGATGCCGGTCAGTTTTTCTGAACTCTCATTCTGACAAGAAACAACAAAAAATGCAAGTGTAGAGATTAATAATATTATTAAATATTTCATATTAACCCCCAAATCTAAAAACTTTTTTCTAAAATTCATGAAATATTCCCAAAATTGTTTTTTACTTAGATGGTGTGTGTGTGTTATCAATGGGTTTTGGCGAAGTTGTTTTACTGATGAATACACCTGGTTTTAAGTAGTTTTCAGTGTCGAATTGCAGTCTTGCCGGAACTTGTTTGTTTGCTATGTTTGATACAATGGAATTTCCCAAAAAATCGAATAGTTCAAAATTGAAATTTTTAACATTGCAGTTTTTGAATGTAACAGTGCATTTCCCAAGGCATGGATTTGGTTCTAACGTAGCCTGACAACCCGATGAACTATTTTTTTGATTTGAAATAACAAGCATATCAGAATACTCCGTTTGCCCTGAATCATCAACATGTGCAAGCCTGTAATATGTGGTGTTATCAAGCAGTTCAGAGGTTTTTGTAGAATAGGTATTGCCTTTACCATTCTTCCCTGTAGCATTTATTTTTGAAATTTCTTCAAAGGAAACACCATTTGAACTTTTTTCAACTATAAAATGATTGTAATTTGTTTCGGCTATTGTACTCCATGAAAAGGTTACTTTTTTATTAACTATTGTTGCATGAAAAGATTCCTGTGCTACTGATGAAGTAGCTGCATGGTTTTCTGCATCTCCATTATAAGGTCCTTTTGCAGAAAAGAAAATTGTTGACAGGGTAATCATTAGGAAGGTTATATAAAACATCCCAATAGCGTTAAGATGGTGTAGCATACTCGATTATTTAAAATTGCTGAAAATTCATGTACAAATCTAATCTATTAAATTGAAAAAGGTTGTATTACTATTATGGGTACTTTTACTCATATTTCGATTTTTTTTTCATTTTTCCCAATATTTTTCCAAATTTCATAATCGAATTATGGGAAAGTAAAAAATACAATAAAATAATTCCGATCCAAATTATTAGCAGATTATACTTAAAAGTGCTGATATTCAACCCAAACAGTTTTTTCCCTGATACATAAAAATGTGACCTGAAGATAGATTGATCTACATCCTTAAAAATTGGATGAATTTTTTGAACAAATTGGTCACCACTTTCAAAAATTCTTTTTTCACAAAAGTTGTTTAATACTATATCTGCTAACTTTTCATTGTAATATAATAATTTCATATTACTAAAATCAGTTCCATTTTTTGTAGCTTTTATCTTAAATTCTTTTTGTTTCAGAATGGTAGAATATCGCTGAACACTATATTTTTCCAACTCAGTTAAATATTTTCTAAAAGCAATATTTTTTTCAATAATTGAAACATATTGTTCTTTTTGTTGTTTAGACGGTGTATATTTTTTTTTCAGTCGTGTGATTTCATTTTCTACAAGCCGCATATTTGCATTGGTGGTTTCAATATTTTTAAACTGAATAAGATTGCTGTCACATTCATTTAGTTTTGCATTTAATTCAGGGATTAAATAGTTAAAAAGATAAGAATATTGGCTCAGTTGTTTATCTGTTTCAAAGAAAGTTTTTTCATATTTGTTATTTGCAAACTGGTTTACCGCAAGTGCCTCATATGCCCACCTTGAGATCATTATTTCGCCAATAATCGGGACATATTTTTCTGAAGCTAAGCTTTTATGCAATTTATCATAATTAACCACCACACCACAAAACATGATTTGTGGAATTAATATGAGTGGAATGGCTATGTACGCCGTTATCACTGATGTGAGAACAGATGAGACAATCAAACCCAACATATTGCTAAAAGCAGCGGCTGAAAATAAGATCAGCCAATAATCAAAAAACATATCTTTTATTTCTAAAATATTGTTTGCTACAGCAACAAATAAAAAGGTCTGTATTGCAGAAACTATGAACAACCAAGATATTTTAGAAAAATAGTAACTTGATTTTTCCAACTTTAGAAAAGCCTCTCTTTCCAATAATTTTTTGTCTCTGATGATTTCTTCCACACTGTTTGACAATCCCAAAAAAAGAGCTACAATAACGCTTAAAAATATATAAACAGGAATGTTCTCGTTGTCTGCAAAAGCATAAGTGAATTGATTGGCATTGTCATTAGAAAAATATTTTAAAAAATATCCAATGATTAATCCTAATAAAGGGGCTTCAATTAAATTAATTAGGATGTATTGTAAATTTGAAATTTTCGATTTGAAATTTCTGTTGAAATAGATTTGTATCTGTCTGAATTTATTGGCAATATTATGCTCTGTTTCGGAGATTTCTTCTGCAAAATAGCTTTTTGGGATATATGTTTTATGTGCAATATAATGTTCGTGCCATTCTTGCGGACTAATCTTTCGGTGATGGGTTCTTCGACCATACTCATCCACCACTTTAGCATCAACGGTTTGCAGAATTATTTCCGGATTCAAATTACCACAGGCATCACATTGAATATTTGCTACGTTTGCCTGCTGGCTGATTATTTTAAAATATGAAATGGCTTCAATCGGGTTTCCGTAGTAAATAGTGTACCCTCCTTTGTCAAGTACAATAATCCTATCAAATAATTTATAAATGTCTGAACTAGGCTGATGAATTGTAGTAATCACAAGCTTTCCTTTCAGTGTTTGCTTTTTTAGTAAATCCATCACAAGCAGTGAATCTGACGAAGATAGTCCTGATGTGGGTTCATCTACAAATAGAATATAAGGTTCACGAATCAGCTCCAATGCCATGTTCAGCCTTTTGCGTTCACCTCCGCTGATTAATTTATTTAGTGGCGTTCCTATTTTTAAATGATGAATTTCATAAAGATCCAAATCTTTTAAAATATTCACAACACGCCTGTTTATGTCCATATGAGATAAATCGCCATAACACAATTGTGCATTATAAAATAGATTTTCATATACGGTAAGTTCTTCTATCAACAAATCGTCTTGTGGCACATATCCAATGATAGTTTTCTTTTTTAGCTTTTCAGAATAGATGCTCTCATTGTTGATTAGAATTTTTCCTTTATTGGGCATAATTTTTCCATTGAGCAGACTGATTAAGGTTGATTTGCCGGCACCACTTAACCCGAGAATACCCACTATTGAACCCGAACGTTCAGTCAGGTTAAAATCAATAATGCCTGCATCTGTTTCAGCATAACGAAACTCAACGTTTTCAGCAACAAAAGAAAAATGTGGATATAACGATGTTTCCAGAAGTTGTTCTGCTATTTCATGATAATATATTGTTTTGATTTTGTTGTTACCTATAGAGGCTCCTGCATCGATTGTGTATGTTCGATTGGGTTGAATAGATTTGTTGTTTAAATGAAACGAATCTGTTCCTGTATATTTGAAAAAAAATAAATTCGATGTTTTAATATACAACACAATCAGTTGACCATTCATGCCTTCTCGTTGTACATGTTTTACATTGTTATTTGGGTGTGAAAGATTACTATCGGCTATTAAAATACAATCATGCAAAGTAAGATTTGGATCAAGCACAAATGCTTTGCAGTGTTCGTATTCTTCGTCATCAATATTAAAAACATTTGCAATAGTCTCTGTAAAATCGAGTTCTTTTTCTGTTATTTGCGACCCACTTTTTATAAATTCAAGCAACTCTATAAGCACCACATGTTTTTGTGATTGCAGCAGCTGTTCATTTATTTTCTGACAGTATTTTAATATTTTTATTCCATGCAGGGTATCTCTGCTCGATGATTTCCTGATTTCGCTGTGATGCTGCTTTAAGTACTCATCAAATAAATCGATATATTGAACAACAAGGTTTTGTGGAAGAAAATTTTTCAGATACGATGCAACAATGTCTCTAGATGTGTCTGATATCACATCATTCGTTACATTGGCAATAATTGCAAATAATTGCATTAATGTCTTTAATAACGATTCATTCATAGCTTGCTGAAAATTATTATTTTGCTGTAAATATATAGAATTTATCAGATATAGATATTCTGGTTAATTCTTTTTTTCCAGTGCTACGAATAATATTTTTTTAATCTAAAGAAGAA
>JAVHQG010000005.1:0-27998 GCA_036171035.1 Bacteroidales bacterium | reverse complement strand
AAACTCTTCTTACTAACTATTTACATTTTTTTAATATTTTTGAACAGAAATTATTTAATACACGTTACAAATGTATTGCTTACTAAAACCATAACATCAAAAGGTTAAACCATGAAAATTTTCAAAATCGCAATTCTTTTCTTTCTGCTCATTCCATTAAAAATGTTTTGCACGAATGCACCTGAAATACCCGCAGCAGATACAGTAAAAAATGTTTATCTGGGTCTCGGGACAGGTATTAATAGTTACAATGGGATGTTAGGGATTTCCATTAAGGGGAGGCTCGTTAAAACATTATACGTGCGTGGAGGATTAGGCACAGGATCGTGGGGGTGGAAACTATCAGCCGGCATTCATTATGATTTAAAACCCATAAATTGCTGGGGATTTTGCGCAAGTTATTCACTGTATTCCGGAGCACCTGAAATACATCAGAATTTGGAAACCGTGCAAGGCAAAAACGTTATAACAAAAGATGTTTTGCTTGAATATTTACCAACCGGCACAATAAATTTAATTGCAAGCAGACATTGGACAATAAAAAAAATAAATTTTATTTATCTTGATTTGGGATATGCAATACCGACAGCTTCAAATATATATAGCGTAAAAGATAAATCAGTAATAACTGAAAATGCCGATGCAGTCATACACTTGATGCAACCCGGAGGTTTAATAATCGGATTAGGGTTTATGTTTGGTCTTTAACCATCAATAAAGCAGTTCGTAAATACTAAAAAAATGCTTATGCAAATTATATTTTCAAAAATATCGAATCGAAATCTTTATAGTCGCTTAAAAATAAATGGAACATTCAATTTTATTATAGGAATACTAATCTTTTTACTCAACCTGCCGTACTCAAAAGCGCAGGATATTTCAACTCTTTCAAAGCCGGATAGTATCACGTTAATAAATTGCTACTTCGCACCCTCTATAAGTTTGCTAGAAACAACATACCGTGATTTTGCAACATCTCCCCTATTCTATTCCGGATATGGATTAAATTTCGGTCTTAGCTGGATAAAAGAAATGAAGCAATGGGAAAACGCATTTGAAATGAATCTGGCTTTTTCTTATGTAAAAGCAAATGCTCCCAAAAGCAACTATTTTAAGACAACTGTCAATGCTTATTTTATTAACGCACAATGCTACGATCACTATCTGCGAAAAATAGATAAATTTAGTAATGATAAGTATGATGTTAAACTTGGGGGCGCATTGGCAACTAGCCTTAATTCACGAATTAATACATCTCTCCAAAACAATTCGCTAGGCATTGAAGCACTTTTAAATTTTATGATTTCAGCAAAAGCAACAAGAGATGTTTCAAGAAAACAGGAAAAAGTGCAAAACTGGCTTATATTTAAACGAACCGTGTACCCTGTAAAAAGAAGCCTTTCATTTCAACTCAATGCAGGTTTGTTAAACATGAACTATCGTCCCGGCTATGCGTATATTGAAAATGGAGTTTTGAATGGGATGAGTACAAATGTATTTAGTTACTTTCTAACCGGTTATAAGTGGACGGTAAATGGATGGAGGTTGGGAACACGAATAGAATTTACTGGTTTCAGACCTAATGGCAATGGTCATAAATGGTCTTATTTGTGGGATGCAGCAAGTTTGCCCGGCAGATTTGAACCTTTCCAGATGGCCTCGCACAGAATACAATACACACTTATGTTCAATTATACCAAACGCAAAAAAATATGAAAAATCTATTTGTACTATTTTCTGTCGCATTACTGTTTTCATCTTGCGAAAAAATAATCTTCAAAAAAGATTTGGCAAGCAGTGACCCATATAAAAATTTCAACTATTTGTGGAATGAGGTCGATAAAAAATATAGCTATTTTTGGCTGAAAAACATTGATTGGGATCAGATCAAAACAAAATATGAAACCCAACTTTCACTTCAAACAAACGAAGAAGATCTTTTTAATATAATGGGTAGTATGCTCAATGAATTACGCGACGATCACTCCAATTTAATATCCCCTTTTAATGTCTCAAGGTACAATGTAGCACTGCGCCACAACGATAGCTACAACGCAGAGACAATCGAGAAATACTATATCCCCAATGCAAAAATAACTGAATCTTTTTTTCATGATTTTCTCCCTGGCAGTGAAGTTGGATACATCCGTTATAGTTCATTTATGAACACTATTAATGCAAAATCTCTAGACTATGTGCTTACACGTTACAAAGACACTAAAGGGCTGATTCTTGACTTAAGAGACAATGGCGGTGGCAGTGTTTTTAATGTCCCGATGATTTTAGAAAGATTTACAGCACAAAAAACTTTGGTTGGATATTTTATTACCCGAAACGGACCCGGAAGAAATGATTTCGGCAAAAAAGCAAATTTCTATATTGAATCGCACAATGGCATAAAATATTTAAAACCAGTAGTAGTACTGATTGACAGAGGATCGTATAGTGCAACAACCATGTTTGCTTTAGCTGCTAAATCTATTTCTAATATTACTTTAGTTGGCGACACTACCGGTGGCGGTGGCGGCATGCCAAACGGTGGTCAATTGCCAAATGGGTGGACATATCGTTTTAGTGTAAGTCAATTAGTTGATCTCGATGGAAATAATTATGCTGAAACAGGCGTGCCTCCAACAATATACCAGGAATTTGATTGGTCAGATTTAACAAAAGATAAAATTATTGAAAAGGCATTAACTATACTAAATAGTGTTCGTCCATAAAGTCAGTGTCTGATTCAAAATGTTCGAGTTCAAGGCTTTCGACGTTTTAAAAGTCAGGAGTTTACTGATGTAAATGACTGACTCGAAAAACGAGAGTAACGAAGAAATCGGACATTATGGACAGACACTAAATAGATGATTTTTTTAATTCCCCTATTAACTCACGATAGCCCAAGATTTTCATTAATTTTATGAGCTTTTTACTTTGAATATTTAACCCACTCCGAAAAGCCCCAAAAGCAATAAAACATAAATTATTTACAAATGAAAAATTGGAAAGATCGATTGGGGGTAGTTTACTCAACTAAACAAGATTTTGAATATCAAAAGCACGACGAATCTTTGGCTGTATCATTGCCTCCGCAACAGCAAAATTTGCGGGTAAGCCTCGATAAAAAAAATCGAAAAGGGAAGGCTGTAACACTTATTACAGGATTTATTGGAAACGATGATGATTTGAATGAATTAGGTAAAAAATTAAAAACAAAATGTGGAGTTGGTGGTACGGTTAAAGATGGAGAAATAATGATTCAAGGCGACTTCCGTGATAAGATTTTACAAATTTTAATCGCCGAAAAATTTAAAGCTAAAAAATCTGGAGGCTGAAAAATATAGCGATAATTTATGCTGTTTGATTTTGCCCGTGTGTTTTTAGTGGAACACAAATTCTCTTATATTTTTACTCCAATTACCAAAATATCGTCAATCTGTTCCTGTGATCCACGCCATCTGTCGTGTGCTTTTAAGAGTTGTTCTCGTTGTTCTTGCATCGGCAAATTGCAATATTGAAGGAGGAGTTCTCGAAATCGTTTTTTTAGCATTTTCTTTTGATTTGGACCTCCCAATTGGTCATAGAATCCGTCAGAAAAAATGTAAAAAACATCATTTTTTTGTAGTTGGATATCGTGCTTTGTAAATGGCGACATGTTTTCATAAATTGCAATAGGCATTTTATCAGGTGGAAACTCCAATATTTTTGGTATGCCCGATTCAATTCTGATTACCCAGCATGGATTATTTGCGCCAGAAAATTGAAGTTTATTTGTTTCCGTATCTAAGGCACAAAAAGCTAAATCCATTCCATCTTTTTGCTCTCCGAAGACACCTTTTTGTTGCAAAGAGTCAATTACATATTTTCTTAAATTGTCGAGAACCTGATTGGTTGATAAAACATCGTCTTTGGCCACAATCTCGTTTAAAAATGATCCTCCCAACATGCTCATAAAAGCACCTGGTACGCCATGTCCTGTACAATCCGCTGCTGCAATCAATGTTAAATTTTTTCTTTTCCCTGCCCAGAAAAAATCTCCACTTACAATATCTTTTGGGTGAAATAATACAAAATAGTCAAAGAATAAAGCATCAAGAAATTCTTTGTTAGGCAGAATTGCAGATTGAATGCGCTTGGCATAGTGAATGCTGTCCATTACTTCACGGTTGCGTTCTTCAATGAGTTTTCGCTGGTGATCAATTTCATCGCGCTGCGCCCTGATTTCATCGTTCTGCTGATTTAATTCCTCGTTTTTAAATTCAATCTCCATTTTCTGTCCGTTGATTTCAGCGTTGAGGATTTGCAACTGTCTGTTTGCTTTTTGTTTTGTCCGATAGGCGATAATCATTAAAAAAACAATTAGCAAAACCAGCCCCATTACTCCATATAAGTAATTTCTTACCGTTTTTTGTTTGTTTAGTTCCGTAGCCTGTAGTTCCTTGTCTTTATGCAGGTTCTGTATCACCAGTTGTTGTTTTTGGTTCTCATACTCTTCTGTAACGTTTGATATTACTTTGTTGTTTTCTGCATTGAAAATGCTGTCATTAACGGTCTTTAGTTTCACTTGATATTCATAGGCTTTTTTATAATCGCCGCGATGTGAAAAAATTTCAGGCAGACTAAAATAAATAGAGAAAAGTGTTAAATAATTTCCAAGATCTTTTGCAATCGATTCGCCTTTCATATAATATAGAATTGCTTTATCGTATTCTTTTCTCAATGAATAGAGGTTCCCAAGCCCTTCATAGTTTAAAGAAATCTGGTATTTATCATCTGGATATTTGCATATAGAGAGTGATTTGTTAAAAAGTTCAAGTGCTTTTTCAGTTTCTTTTTTTTCAGTATGTATTTTGGCAATATTTGTGTAGCATTCAGATATCCCTTCTTTATTATTGATCTGCTCCCGTAATGTTAATGCTTTTGAATAATAATTTAGGGCAGAGTCTAAAAGAAATTTTTTCTTTGCATTTTTAATTGTTTTAATTTCATCTAAATAAGCTGTCCCAATATTATTAAGGCAATCTGAAACACCTTTTTCATCAGCATTCTCTTTATAAATGATAATAGCTTTTTTATAATATACACGGGCTTTTACATAATTTTTCTGATCGCTATAAATATTCCCGATGTTCTGTAGGCAAGAAGATATCCCTATTTTATCTTTTAAATCTTCAGCAATTTTTAAGGCTTTTTGATAGAATTCTATGCTTTTTAAGTATTTGCCCTGATTGTAATAGATTAATCCTATATCCACATAACTGTATGAAATTCCTTTCTTATTGTTCATCTCAAGAGAGATATTCAATGATTTTGTGAAATAATCAAGGGCCTTGTTGTAGTCTCCTTTAATTTGATATACAATCCCTATGTAGCGTAAAAATTGGGCAATTTTTTTTCGATCTTTGTTTTTTGTGGAGATTTGTAATCCTTGAATTGCAAAGCTTTTGGCAGTATCAGAATTACTGTAAATCGTTCCTTTAAAAAGATCAATTAAAATATTTGCTTTTGTGGAATCTGCTTTTGTGCCATGAAGAAGGTTAAGCATAGAGTCAAGCTCGTTGTTTTCAGAGAACAATTTTTGTGTTGCTAAGAAGAAAAGTATAAATATAAAAGGGAAAAATAATTTCATTACCTATGAATCATAGTTTGTAAAAATAATATTTTTTTTGAATTACAATAAAAAATATGTTTCTATCAATTTTGCTTTGCTACCGCCAATACATTCTGATAACTCATCTATTGAAGCATGCTTTATTCTTTCTATGGTTTTGAATTTTTGAAGTAATGCTAGTTTTGTTTGTTCACCAATACCCTTAATGTTATCAAGCTCAGATTTAATAAATTCTTTCGACCTTTTGTCTCTGTGGAATGCGATACCAAACCGATGTGCTTCGTTTCTCATAAACTGAATCAGTTTCAGCGATTCTGTGTTTTTATTCAAATAAAGTGGGATAGAATCGTTGGGGAAATATATTTCTTCAAGTTTTTTTGCAATGCCAATAATTGGAATTTTCCCTCTCAAATTTAATTCATCAAGGCTGCTCACGGCTGCACTTAACTGACCTTTACCTCCATCAACAATTATTAATTGTGGTAATTTTTGATTCTCCTCAAGTAACCTTTTGTATCTTCTGTAAATTATTTCTTTCATGGAGGCAAAGTCATCAGGTCCCTCAACAGTTTTAATATTAAAATGCCGATATTCTTTTTTGCTGGGTCGTGCATTCTTAAAAACCACACACGATGCCACAGGATTAGTACCCTGCATGTTAGAATTATCAAAGCATTCAATGTGTATGGGGAGTTCGTTTAGATGCAAATCTTTCTGCATTGTTTCGAGCAGTCGTTGTAATTTTATCCCCGGATTCGCTTTTTCCTGCATGGCTTTTTTTGTCTCTTTATAAAGCTCTGCATTCCTTTCAGACAGGTCTAAGAGTTTCTTTTTGTCTCCACGAATCGGAACCGTGAAATTTATTTCAGGCAGATTAAAATCTATTTCAAACGGGACAATGATTTCTTTTGAAAAACTTGCAAACCGTTCTCGTAGCTCAGTAATAGCCATTGCAAGCAAGTCTGCCGGAGCTTCTTCAATACGTTTTTTCATTTCAATGGTGTGGCTCTGAATGATAGCCCCATCAATCACTTTCATGTAATTCACATAGGCACTAGCCGGATCTTCAACAAATGAAAAAATATCTACATCGCTTATAAATGGGTTTACTACCGTAGAGCGACTTCTGAATTTATCAAGGGTTTCAAGTTTTTCTTTTATTTTTTGCGCTTGTTCAAAGTTATATTGTTCGGAATAATTTTGCATCAGGTCTTTTAAACGGATAATTACATTTTTAAGGTTTCCTTTCAATATATGTTTAATTTCATCAATCCAGTTGTTATAATCAACTTCCATTTGTAGATTTACGCATGGACCCAGACAATTTTTCAGGTGATATTCAAGACATACTTTGTATTTATTTTGCGTAATTTGATCTTGTGTTAGCTTAATATTACAAGTCCTTAATTTATATAATTGACGGATCATTTCCAGCAATGTTTTCATCATGCGCACAGAGGCATATGGACCAAAATACACCGAACCATCTTTAACAACATTTCGCGTAGCAAAAACCCTTGGAAAATTTTCTTTTTTTATGCAAATCCATGGATAGGTTTTATCATCTTTCAGCATCACGTTATACCTAGGCTGGTGTTGTTTGATCATTCTGTTTTCAAGCAACAGTGCTTCTGCTTCGGTATCAACAATAATGTACCTAATTTCATGAATTTTCGAAACCAGTACCCGTAACTTTCCGCTTTCATGTTCCTTGTTAAAGTATGATGAGACACGTTTTTTAAGGTTTTTGGCTTTACCTACGTACAACAATTTCCCTTCCACATCGAAATATTGATAAACACCGGGATTATCAGGCAATAAGGAAATAACAGGTTTTAATATTTCTATTTCTGTGTTTTTCACGTAGGTTTATTTGTTAGCAACAAGTGTCCAAAGTTAATTCATTCCATGAAATTTTTATTCTTTATGTGAAATGCTATTATTCTTTGATGAACGTTTTGTTTTTATGTGTAGTGATAAGATATTATACTATTTTGCAAAATGAATCAATACATAACCATTTGTTTTATTGAAAAAAACAATCTATGTTTGCAGAAAAAAATAATGTTTAATCTAAATTAAAATTTTATGAAAAGAGTAACACTAAAAGTGGTTGTTTTTGCATTAATCGCAATGTTTTTTGCATCGTGTCAAACAATAAATATTGCCAATAGGGAATCAGTAAATCTTCCTCCGATTAAAATGAAAAGATCCGATTATAAAATTACTGAGGATGCAAATGCCGAAGTTGAAATTAAATTGGTTTTTTTCGGATTAATCAAAAAAGGATACGATAAAAAGAATATTAAACAAGGAAGATACGAAGGATGGAATGGTAATTTTCAGGAAAAAATGGCAGTTTACAGCCTTCTTGAAAAACATCCGGAATGGGATTATGTAACTAACGTTCGTTTTGTCGAATCTTTTACCAAGAGGCCTCTTTCAGAAACATGGAAAGTTAAAGTTATTGCCAAGGGTGTTATCTTAAAAACAGATAAATAATAATTTTTACCATTGTTTAACTTTAAAATTAGAAAGATATGAAAAGATTTATATATAGTATTTTATTTTTAAGTGGGGTTGCGTTTTTATTGAGCCTTAGCTCATGTATGACGCAACAGAACTTCAAAGACATTCGTGTCCTGGAATTTGCGTATGATTCATTGGAAAGAGGCAAAGATTTTCAAATTATTGGAAACCTTACAGCTACTTCAACGATAACAAAATTGAAAGGAGCATTAAGCCCGGTTTATGCAAAGAATTTCAAACAGGGTTACACTAACAATCTTATGTGGTCTCCTGGTCAATTGGTTGTTCTGAATAAAGCAAACAATTTTTATGCTGCTTATGCAAGAACAAAAAATCCAATTTACCTTTATATGGCTAAAAAGATGGAAAGAATGTTATATGATGCAGGAACTTATTTTGCATTATATGCATTGTTTGAAAAATATCCTGATATTGATTATTTTACCGATATTACCTTTGACAGGGAAATTAAACAGGTTGGTAAATTAACTTCAGAAACAATCAATATTAAAGCTAAAGGTATTGAATTGGTAACTGATAAATAATCAAAATCGCACCGTATTTTAAAGAAACTTCTGTGAATATTTTAATATTTGCAGAAGTTTTTTAATTTTTATATATTTGCTTGAAAAACATTTGCAACATCTATATTCGTAAGCATTAAAAAAACAGTAACAATGAAATTTTTTATAACGATTTTTTTATTTTGCGTTTCCTATAATTTTTTTGCACAAAAAATTGAGAACATTAAAGTTAAGCAAAAAGGTGACAGTATTTTAATACACTACGATTTACAATTCGATAAATCAAGTGAAATTTTTTATGTGTTTTTATATTTAACTACAGATAATGGTGCAACATTTACTGAGATTGTTGATGCCAGTGGAGAAATAGGCGATAAAGTAACATCAGGAATAAATAAAAAAATAGTTTGGATGCCATTTGCTAAAGACCCTGCATTTAAAGCAAAAGGTGCTAAGTTTAAAATAAAAGCAGGCATTAATCAGCCTGGAATGGTTTTGGTGGAAGGTGGGATTTTTACAATGGGGAACAGCAGTGGTGAAGCCGATGAAAAACCGGAACATCAAGTGAAATTAAATAGTTTTTATATTGATAAGTTTGAAGTTACCGGTGAAGAATATCAAAAAGTTATGGGTGGAATTGTGACGACATGTAGCAAGTGTCCGGTTTTAGTGAACCATGATAATGCGAAAGAATATGCTCAGAAAATTGGGAAAAGATTGCTTTCAGAGGCGGAGTGGGAATATGCTGCTCGCGGAGGAATCAAATCACAAGGATTCAAATATAGTGGAAGCAATGTTGTTGAAGATGTAGCTTTTTGTTCAAAAAATTCGAGCGGATTACAGCAAGCGGGTCAAAAGAAACCAAATGAGTTAGGTGTTTACGACATGAGTGGGAATGCGTGGGAATGGTGCAACGATTACTACGTTGAAGATTATTATGGAAGAAGTCCTTTAGACAATCCTCAAGGATCTTTTGCTGAAATTTATTATGTTCAGAGAGGCGGATCGTTCAACTCAAAAGAAACAGATTTGAGAAGTACAAACCGCCATTGCAATAAACCTACATTATCTAATTTAATTGGAAATGCAGGATTCCGTTGTGCCAAATCAATACCATAAATAAACCATTACATATTTAAACCAAATTTTATGAAATCTATATTTTTTATCCTTATTATTTTGGTTGTCTCTGCTAAAATACATGCACAATTTGTTGAGGTAATAAGCGAACCGATTGATATTGTACGAGAGCTTATGATAACTGATAAAATAAAAATTTATGTTGAAGAAAAGATTGCACAATGGCAGAAAAAAAGTGAATTTGAGAAAACTGCTGATTATGCAAATCGAGTGAACGAAGTGAACCGTCAGAAAAAAATCAAAGATTTTACAGATGATGCCATAGTATATTTAAAAGGGGAATATCAAAAGAATATTAGTGTAAAAAACATTTCTCTTGGGAATTATGATGCCGATAACGAATCTTTTCTTATCACCTCAAAAGATTTTGGCACATTTGTTTTACATGTTGCCTCTACAGATGCTCCTGAATTCAAGGATGGATTTAGCTCTTTGATTTATCAGAATGCGGATTTTGTTATCCAAAATAATCAATTTGTTTTATCGCATATAGATGCAAAGCTTAAAGACAAAACGTTCACTTATGATTCTAACACAAAAGTAAATTATGGAGTATATGATATTGCCTATAGTTTTGACGCTATTAAGTTAGATATTAAACAAGATAATTCAGTAAAACAAAATACGACACAGGTTACCTCTATGAAAGTCGGAAAATCTGAAGTGGACACTGAGATCCCAACAAATACTCCCATTTCCAACCGTTATGCCCTAATCATCGGAAACGAAGATTACAACTCGTTTCAGACGGGCTTAAATAGTGAAATAAATGTTGATTATGCAATTAATGATGCTGTAGTTTTTAAAGAATATATGGTGAAAACAATTGGCGTCCCTGAAAAACAAGTTAAATATTTAAAAAATGCTACTTACGGTCAGATGAGTCAAGGCATTGCTTGGATTAACAATTTGGCAAAAATTGAAAATGGCAATGCTGAATTGATTTTTTATTATTCCGGTCACGGCTTACCCGATGATGCAACCAAAGAGCCTTATTTAATACCAGTTGATGTGAGCGGAACCAATGTTACATCTGGCATAAAACTTACCGATGTGTATAAAAAATTGAACGAATACCCTGCTAAAAAAGTTACAGTATTTCTTGATGCGTGTTTTAGCGGTGGTGCTAGAAATCAGGGTTTAGTGGCGATGAAGGGTGTTAAAGTAAAAGCAAAAGAAAGTGCAGCTACCGGCAATATGGTTGTGTTTACGTCAAGTTCTGGCGATGAATCATCTGCTGTTTACAGGGAAAAACAACATGGTTATTTCACCTATTTCCTTCTCAAAAAACTTCAGGAAAGCAAAGGTAAAGTTTCGTACAAAGAAATGGCAACTTACCTCATTTCCAGTGTAACAAAAGAAACAGGTCTGATCAGTAAAAACCAAACACCCACAGTTAGTTATAGTCCAACAATAGAAGGTCAGTGGGAGGAGTGGTTGTTTAAGTAAAAGGTAAAAACAATTTGCCTATTGCCTATTGCTATATCATCTTTCTCAATTCATCTAATTGCTTGCTCTTGTTAACATCACGGAGTTTGCGTGCAGATTCAGTGAAATACTGATGACCTTCAATAAATTTAATCTGTAATTTGTTCCAGTCTTCCATATTCTTGATTTTATTCTTTTCATAAAGTTCTCTGAAAAGGTTTTGAGAATTTGGAATAAAATCATTTCGCCCTAAATAATCAAGGTCTGCATCGCACAGTATTTGCTCTAATAAAGTTTTTGGTTGAGGTGGAAATTTTGTGGCAAAAATTAACTCACAAATGGTGTTGATTTGGTCAGGTGTATATTTATATTCCGGCAAAGTTTCGCGTGCTTGTTTTATTCCCAACAATTCATGATCATCATAACCAATAAGGAATCCACAGTCATGGAGTAGCGAAGCTGTTTTAATAAGTAGCATCTCCTCTTCAGTGATATTTTCATACCGACCTAAAATTTCTACCTGCGCCGTAACATCAATGGTATGTTTAAAATTATGGTAATATAAATTTTTTGGAAGCCCCTTTTCCAGTTTTGCAAATATTGTTTCCTCTAAATCTTCGTAGCGGACAAGCTGTAATTTAATCAGAAAATTTTTGTTTGGAAGGGTTCCTTCACCCCTAATTGAGAGTTCTGGCTTTATTCCGTTAATAAAATACATATCTATGTCACCCTTGTATTTTATTGGCAATTTCCCTCGAGTTTCGCAGATGAAAAAATCTTTAATGTTTTCGAATGTTTTCGATGAAATATTTATTTTTCCCGGAGTACCTGATGATTCCATGCGGCTGGCAATATTTACGGTATCACCCCATATATCATATGATAATTTTTTGCTCCCAACAACCCCTGTGATGACGGGTCCTGTATGTATGCCAATCCGCATAAACCATTGTTTGTAAACTGAATCAAGTTCTGCATGAAGAAAATCAAGATGCTGCTGCATTTCCATAGCGGCAAGTACGGTTTCAACAGGATTGGTTTTATTTTTTCGCGGAATCCCTCCGGCACACATATATGCGTCACCAATAGTTTTTATCTTTTCTACATTGTATTTTTCCACGATAGAATCGAAATGGAGAAAAATGGTGTCCAAATCATGAACCAACATTTCAGGGTTCATTGTCTCTGCGATCTTTGTAAAACCCTGAATATCGGTAAACATTACAGATACAAATTCAAATCGTTTGGAGTCGGCTTTCCCTTTATTGATGAGTTCGTCGGCAGTATCTTTGGGCAAAATATTTGCAACTAATTCTTCCGAGCGTTCTTTCTGCTTTACCAGTTCTTCAGTCCTTTCGTGAATAACTTGTTCGAGTTTGTGTCTTTCTTTGGCAAAATTGAAAGATCTCCATTTTACAATCATTACTATGAATGTTGTTACAACTAACAAATATACAATCCATGCATACCATTTTCTATAAAAAGGAGGAAGGATATTAAAGCGGTATGTAGCTTCGTTAGATGTCTTGCCATAAATGTTTCTAGCTCTGACTCGAAAAACATATTCTCCTTCTGGCAAATTGGTATATTCTTTAAAATTATTTTCACCCCATGATGACCAATTTTTTTCAAATCCTTCAAGAAAACTCTGAAATAACAGTCTGTCCTTACTTTCATAAGCAGGTGAAGCGAATTCAAAATGTATTTTGTTGTATTTATATTTAAATGCTAAAATGGCAGACGTATTAAAAGAAGCTGAAACAGAACCGTTATTAAAGAGGTTTCCTCCTCCATAAACCAGTGAATCTTTACCAATCAGAATTTGCCGGATAAATGTATGGAACTTAGATGTATCCTTATTATACTTCGCAAATAATTTTGAATCATATCTGATGAGCCCGTCAAATGAGCCAAACCAAATTACCCCATTTTCTTCAGGGTATATTGATTCAATTGTAATATCATTAATTTTCCCAAATGGCTCGGTGTAGAGTTGATAAGGTTTCCCTTGCCCTTTATAAATAGCCATTCCTGTGAGTTTATCATATTTATCGTTAAATCCTGAACTGATCCAAAGATTTCTATTTGCGTCTTCAATAACAGGATAGATCCATCGATTCTCTTTTGTAAAATCAAATCCCAACAAGGTATCAGCATAAAAATTGTCTTTTTTTGAATTATATCTGTATGCTCCTTTAAATGTTGAAAATAATACACCATTGCTGGTATAATAGACATCTAGCCAAAGAAAGTTTTCAGGAAGACCGCAATTTGATTTGTATTCTTTTATTGGAGCATTAATCGTATATCCTGATTTTAAATCAACTCGAATAACACCGTCATAGTCTGTTCCAAGCCACAAAAAACCATCTTTACCCTCAGCTATTGTTCTGATGCGTTTGTTAGTGTTTTTTAATTGACCCAAATCCCGCCATGATCCTTTTATATGGTATAGTGCAGTGAGTCCGTTTGTGCGACCTATGTACACAATAGCAGGGTTTAGCTTCGAAGAATACATTGTTTCAATTATGGGCTTGGAAATAAGATGGCTATTGCTCCCTACGATGGAAAACACACCATCAGAGGTGGAAACAAGCAGTTTTCCCATAACTTGAAAGAATCTGTAAGATCCTGCATGTAACCCGCTCACTTGCTCTATGTTTTCAGTTGTAGCATAGCTTGCATGGTTGAGGTAGAATACGCCTTGAGAGGTAGCAATGTACAAATAATTTCCATATCGGCATATAGCTTTCGTGTTTCCTTTTAATCCAAGATTTATTCCATAGAAAGTAAAAGCTGACGGCATTTCAAGAAAGCTGATCCCATTGTAAAGTGTGAGCCATATGTGGTTAGAACGATCAAGAAAAATATCTGTAACTTCATCGTCTAACAATCCTTGCTTTTTGTTAAGTGACGTGATAACACGAAAATTTTTATCTACCACAATAACCCCCATCCTTTTCGTCCCAAAGGCAAAGCTTTGATCAGGGAGATTGCATCCGGTTGAATAAAAATTTTTCTCTAGAAAATCATCAATAGGTGTAATAATTGGCGTTAGAGAATATCCTGAATAAATCCAAAAATTACGATCGTTTTGTATCCTAATCATTAATTTGCCTTCATAATTTAATATGTCAACAATTTTTTTCTCTTTAAAAAAATCTCCTTGAGGTAAATTTTTTATTTCCCCGTTTTCAATGGCGTAAAGACCTTTGTGCATATTATGTAAATACAAATTGTCATTTATTTTAAAAAGACTGATGGGGCTGATAGAAGAATCAATAACTGATACTATATTCTTTTCCAATTTGAAAATGTAGTGCTGTGAGCTGAAATATACCCGTTCTCCGGATGTGCAAACATTGCTGATATCACCGAATGGTAGATATTTTTTGTTTATTTCAGAAATTAAGGAGATATATACTAATGCACCTTTGTTGTTGTATGATAAATAGCCTAAATCGTTGTATCCTCCGACATAAATTCTGCCTTTTTTTGTGACATCTAATTTCGGATTACCATATACCTTAACTAAATTCCAGTTGTTACCATCAAATTCGAGTACTCCATTCATGTTCCCAATATACATAAACCCTCTGTTATCCTGAGTTACAGAATAGTTCTGGTTTTCATAACCATACTCTTTTGGCGAAATATTAACAAAAAATGGAGTCCCTGAATCATAATTTTGAGAAAATGAGGGAGAGAGGATTATTTGTAATAAAAAAAATAAAAACAGACTGATTTTATTTTTTTTGAAATTAAAATTCATATTTTTGTAATGAGAAAGTTGTCGCATTTGATAATGCCTACAAATTTAAAACAATTAGTTTTAAAAACACATAATAGTTAAAATTTATGGAAGAAAATAAAAGAACCATTCTCGTACCTTGGGATTTCACAAATATTGCAGAGTTTGCACTGTTGCATGCAATAAAAATTGCCGGCATCTTTGATAATGATGTTACATTGCTGAATATTGTAAAAAAACAAAAAGAAGTTGATGAAGTTCTTGTCAGACTCAACGAAGTAGCAGAAGATCTTTTTAAGAAACATCATATTAAGCCTAGAGTATTGGCTGTTGTGGGTACAATTTTCACAACAATCAGCGAAGTGGCTTCCGAAATTAACGCAAACCTTGTTATTATGGGAACCCATGGTATTAAAGGAATGCAAAAGCTTACCGGGAGTTGGGCGCTAAAAGTGATTGTTGGGTCAAAAGTTCCTTTTGTGGTTGTGCAAAGTGCTCCAAAGGAACATGTTTTTAAAAGAATCCTTGTACCGTTTGATCATAAAATGGAAGGGAAAGAAAAGTTGGCATGGGTAACATATTTAGCTAAATATTATAAATCGGAAATTATTCTTCTAAAGACAGGTACTGCAGACGAGCTACTTTCAAAGAAAGCTAATAATAATATAATTTTCGCAAAAAAACATCTTGAAGAAAAAGCAATCGTTTATCAAGTGGCTTTGGCTGAAGGTAAAAAGAGTTTCCCTGACGAAACCATTGATTTTGCAAATAAGAACGATTGTGATTTGATTCTTGCAATGACTACAAAAGATATTGGGTTTAAAGACTATGTTCTTGGAGCAACAGAACAGGAAATTATTGCAAATGATGCTAAAATCCCTGTTATGTGCATCAATCCAAGAGAAGACATTAGGAAATTTTCCGGATTTAATTAATCATTTGCTTTAATTTTTCCTGCTGCTTTTTCTGCGCAGTTCTCACCATCAATTGCTGATGATACAATCCCTCCTGCGTATCCTGCACCTTCACCGCATGGGTAAAGGTTTGTAATTTGAATATGTTCGTATGTGTCTCTGTTGCGGGGAATTCTTACAGGCGACGAAGTTCTTGATTCAACACCTATCATAAGTGCATCATTGGTTACAAAACCTTTCATTTTATTGTCAAAAAGTTTAAACGCTTGCAAAAAAGCTTTTGACATGAATTTTGGTAACCATTCGTTAAAATCAGTTGTTTGTAATCCCGGGTGGTATGAAGACGGAATCAAGGCTGAAGAAACCTTCCCTGATAAAAAGTCGCCTATGCGTTGTGATGGAGCAATAAGCCCGCCTCCACCATTTTTATATGCAAGCTTTTCAAATTGTTGCTGAAATCGTAATCCTGCAAGTGATCCAAATTTTTGAAATTCTTTAACATCATCTGCTTTTATTTCTGTTACAATACCGGAATTTGCAAAAGCATTGTTCCTTTCGGAAGGCGACATGCCATTTACTACTATTGTTTCAACTTCGGTAATTGCCGGAACAATAAACCCTCCGGGACACATGCAAAATGAAAACACACCTCTGCCACTAACTTGCTCGGCTAATGAATAACTTGCAGCAGGTAAAAAATCTCCACGGATTTTCCCATGATATTGTATTGAATCTATTAAACATTGAGGGTGTTCAACCCTAACTCCCATGGCAAATGGCTTTGATTCAAGTGCAATGTTTTGCTGATGAAGAAACTCAAAAACATCATGAGCCGAATGACCCGTTGCAAGTATCACTACAGGTGAATAATAATGTTCTCCACTTTGTGCAACTACACCTTTAATTTTATTTCTGTCTATAACCAGTTTTGAAATTCTTGTTTCAAAATGAAATTCTCCACCTGCATTTTCTATTGTTTCTCTGATCTTTGAAATAATTGCCGGAAGCTTGTTTGTCCCTATATGAGGGTGCGTTTCATAAAGAATATTTTCTTGTGCTCCATGGGCATACAATATCTCTAAAATTCTTGTTACATTACCTCTTTTCGTTGATCGTGTAAATAGTTTTCCATCAGAAAAAGCACCAGCTCCACCTTCACCAAAACAATAGTTTGAATCAGGATTTATATAGTGATTTTTATATAAAATATTAATATCGGATTTTCGTTCATTGACTTTTTTCCCACGTTCAAATATTATTGGCTTTATGTCGAGCTCAATCAGCCTTAATGCAGCAAAAAGTCCTGCGGGACCGGCACCAATAATAATAACTTCCGATTTATTTGATACATTTTTATATTCATAATGTACGGTGCGACAGTCATTGGGAATTTCATTTAAAAAAATTAATAGTCGCAGATTAATTTTAATGTCTCTTTTTCGGGCATCTGTACTTTTTCGCAGAATACGGATATAATTAATTTCGGTAAAAGATATCTTTAAAAAAATTGCAGCAGCAGTTTTAATTTTTTGTTCATTTGCTGCATTCTCAGGAGATAAAATAATATCAATTATTTGTTGCATAAAGCAAACGTATATGATTTTTTGAACAAATACAAAAACTAAGAGATGAGTAACGTCATATAAAAGACAATATAATTTGATGAATTTAAACTATTTTTGCAGAAAATTTTAATATAAAATATTTTTATGACAATTAATGAAATTCAGGAGGAGATCTTCAATGAATTTTCAGCTTTTGATGACTGGATGGACAAATATGCTTATCTTATAGAAATTGGAACAGCTTTGACTCCTATTGACGAGGCGTATAAAAAAAGTGAAAACCTGATTCAGGGATGTCAGTCAAGAGTGTGGTTAAATGGGGAATTAAAAGATGGAATAATATATTTTTCAGCAGATAGTGATGCGATTATTACAAAAGGAATTATTGCTCTGCTAATTAGAGTTTTATCGAACCATACTCCAAATGAAATTCTTGGTGCAGATTTATATTTTATTGAAAAAATTGGTTTGAAAGAAAACTTATCCCCCACGCGTTCAAATGGCTTGGTTGCAATGATTAAACAAATGAAATTATATGCGCTGGCTTTTCAGACGAAATTAAAAAGTTCTTAAAATATTAAATTTATGAGCAATAAAATTTTGGAGTTGGAAATGGAGATTGTTAATACTTTGAAAACAATTTACGATCCGGAAATTCCTGTAAATATATATGAGCTTGGTCTTATTTACGATGTTAAGGTTCACGATGATTTCTCTGTCACTATTGTAATGACAATGACTTCTCCAAATTGCCCTATGGCAGAAGATTTACTGGCAGAAGTGAGTGAAAAAATAAATAAAATTAAGGGAATTTTAAAGGCAACGGTTCAACTTACTTTTGAACCACCTTGGGATCAGGATAGGATGTCTGAAGAAGCACAACTTGAACTTGGACTCCTGTAAAAATAAATCGAATTTAATTAAAGCTGAAGCACTTCGTTTGGGATTCAGTGATTGTGGCATTGCCAAAGCTCATCGGTTGCAAAATGATGAGGTTCATTTAAAGAATTGGCTAATGAATGGGCATCATGCAGATATGGAATACATGTCTGTGAATTTTGATAAACGCTGCAACCCAACAGTACTCGTTGAAAATGCAAAGTCTGTTGTCTCGGTAATTATTAATTACTTTCCAAAGGTACTACAGAATGAAAAAATGTTTCGAATTTCAAAATATGCATATGGCAATGATTATCACGAAATATTAAAACAAAGATTATATAAATTATTAGATTTTATTAATTCAAATTTTAGTATCACCAATGCTCGTGTTTTTACCGATACAGCCCCTATTCTTGAGCGTGCATGGGCTTTTCAAGCTGGTCTTGGTTGGATTGGGAAAAACACATGTCTGATTACAAAAAAGTTCGGATCATGGGTTTTTATTGGTGAGTTGATGATTGATGTTGATCTGTATGAAGATGAACCACAAAAGAGCCATTGTGGTTCCTGCACAAAATGTATGGATGCTTGTCCTACAAAAGCTATTGTTGCTCCTTATGTAGTTGATAGTAATAAGTGCATTTCTTATCATACTATTGAAAATAAAAATGCAATACCGAATTTTTTGAAAGGAAAAATGAATAATTATTATTTTGGTTGTGATATTTGCCAGGATGTATGTATGTGGAATAAAAAACCTACTCCTACTGATGATGCTGAAATGCAATTCACCAATCCATTGCTAACACTGTCACCGGATGAACTATTCAAATTGGACGAAAAGGAAATTCAATTAATAATTGCAAAAACCAGCTTAAAAAGATCGAAAGCAAAAAAGATAAAAAGGAATCTTGAATTTTTAAAGTAAGTATAGGAAAATCTGTTAAAAGAAGCACTATCTTAGTTTAATGATCTCATTACAAGTTTTACCTTCCTTCAAGATAAAAACTCCTTTTCCTTGTTTATCAAGATGACTTTGTTTATACGTTTTAACAGAGACGTTGTAAATAGCTTCGTAGCGAAACTTATACGAAATTTGACCGGCTGCATTAGTCAATTGAACATTTGTTGTAGTCATCCCATCAGCTAAATAAATTACTCTTCCTTCATCTGCTCTTACAGTGACTTCTGCTCCTTCAATTGGTTCATTGTTCTCATTCAATATAGTCACTACTGCCGTTGGTGGTATAGGTTTGCAGGATGTGGAAAATAGACCAATGCTGAAAAATACGGGAAGCCAAACGAATATTAAAGATAAAATTGCTTTCATATTGTTTATTTTTAAAGATAGACTCAACAAATTCCTTACAAATATAAGAACATAACGAAGACGAGATGAAGTAGTATTAGTTGTCTTAAGGAGAAAAAAGGAATAATTTTTTTATTATCGGATAGTCACAGTTTCGCTATATGTTTCGTCTTCTTTTAAAATAAACACACCCGATCCTTGTAACAAGGTAGTCATTACTCCTCCAACTTTTTTCTGCGTTTTAGCTTTTACATTATAAATCGCCTCATAACGGAATTCATAAGAAATTTGTCCTGATGCATCTGTTAGTTGAGTATCAGCTAAAACCATTCCACTTTTAAGGTAAATAACTCTGCCACTATCTGCTCTGATCACAACTTGTGCGCCTTCAACCGGTTCGTTTTTCTCATTTACAACGCTTACTATAGCTTTTGGCGGAACGGGTCTTTTGCACGATAAAAAGTTGTATCCTGAAATAAATAACAAAGCGACTATTAGAATAACTGCTGCTTTATTTGTTTTCATTATTGGAGTGTATTAATTATTTATTTTTCTATTTTTGCCTAAAAAACTTACAATATTAATTAATATAATCGAAAATATCAATATTGCTACATTTTTTTAGACGATAAATTGTTTGAGGTGTTGCCTGATAATATTGATTTTTTCATAAAATAAATTTTAACAATGATTAATCGTATCAGTGAATTATTGAAAGAGACAGCAGTTTTCACTGCAAGAAACATAGATGAACTTGAACAGTTCAGAATTAAATTTCTTGGAAAAAAAGGATATGTTACTGAACTTTTCAATGAATTTAAAAATGTTGAACCATCTTTGAAAAAAGAGTTTGGGCAGAAATTGAATGACTTAAAAAATAGTGTACAAGAAAAAATCAACTTGTTTAAGGAAACGTTTGAAAGCACATGTGTTTCTAAAAAAAACGAAGATCTCACCAAGTCAGGAGAACCATTGTTATTAGGCAGTCGTCATCCTATTTCAGTCATTAAAAATGAAATTGTACAGATTTTTGCACATCTTGGCTTTACGGTTGCTGATGGTCCGGAAATTGAAGACGATTGGCATGTTTTTTCTGCGTTAAATTTTCCTCCCGAACATCCGGCTCGTGACATGCAGGATACGTTTTTTATTGAAAAACTCCCGGATATTTTATTGCGTACACATACATCCTCTGTGCAAGTCAGAATAATGGAAAAGCAACAGCCACCAATTCGTATTATTATGCCGGGTAGGGTTTTTAGAAACGAAGCTATTTCGGCACGGTCGCACTGTATTTTTCATCAAGTGGAGGGCTTATACGTTGCAGAAAATGTCTCTTTTGCCGATTTGAAGCAAACCCTGATGTATTTTGCTAAAGAAATGTTCGGCGATGATATTAGTATCCGGTTAAGACCATCATTCTTCCCTTTTACTGAACCTTCTGCAGAAATGGATATATCATGTACATGCCATGGTAAAGGCTGTAATCTTTGTAAATATACAGGTTGGCTTGAGATTCTTGGTTGTGGAATGGTTGATCCAAATGTGCTTGAAAATTGCAAGATAGATAGTAAAAAATATACAGGATTTGCCTTTGGTATGGGCATTGAGCGCATTGCTATGCTAAAATATGGGATTAAAGATATTCGTTTATATTTTGAAAATGATGTACGCTTCTTAAATCAGTTCAGCTCTGCCTTATAGACTTGCTAACACACGATATTTTTTTTATTCTTGCCAATCTCTTCTGATTCCGAAAGGTTTCCCAGAAAATTACACAGTTCATATTGTGCCCTGACTTTTTTGTCGGATTTTGAGATATGGTATGAGTTGCTTCTTTTTTCATCATGAATGCGGGCTTTCACATTATCTTTCCAAACAATATCAAGAATTTTTTTAAGTTCATTTTGAATCTCTGCATCATAAATTGGGCAAGCTATCTCTACCCTTCTGTCAAGATTTCTCGACATCCAGTCGGCGGATGAAATAAAGTATTTTTCATCACCATCATTACAGAAAACAAAAATTCGTGAATGTTCTAAAAACCTATCTATGATTCCGCGAGCTTCTATTTTGTCGCTAATACCCGGAATACCCGGAATGATGCAGCACATTCCACGAATCATCAGCTTTATTTTAACGCCCGCACAACTTGCTTCGTATAACAATTTAATCATTTCAAAGTCCACAAGATTATTTAGTTTGGCTGTGATATAGGCCTTTTTACCGGCTAAAGCATTTTCAATTTCTTTTCTAATAAAACCTGAAAATTTATTTCTCATGGTAAAAGGTGAAACCAGTAAATGGTTATAAGAATCACGTTTGAAATTTTTCTGAAAGAAGCTAAATACTTTAACAACCTCGTTGGTTATTTTAGAATCCGAAGTCATAAGCAAATTATCTGTATATATTTTTGCTGTGTCTTCATTAAAGTTTCCACTGCCAATACAGGCATAATTGATCACTCGCTTATCTTCTTCTCGTTGTATCAGGCAAAGCTTGGAGTGCACTTTTAGCCAGGGAACCCCGAAAATTATTTTTACACCCTCTTCCCGTAAAGTATTCGACCAAAATATATTTGCTTCTTCGTCAAAACGAGCTTGTAACTCAACAACTGCTGTTACAATTTTACCATTTTTCACTGCATTGATAAGTGCATTTGCCACACTCGATGATTTTGCTAAACGATAAAGCGTAATTTGAATTGATTTTACCATCGGATCAATAGAGGCTTCTCGAAGCAAATCAATGAAGTTAGAAAATGAATGGTAGGGGAAATGGAGTAATACATCTTTTTGCCGAATAACTGATATTAAACTTTTCTCATGTACTAAATCTTTATGAGGAATATTTTTAATGGGATCATAAAGAAGTCCTTTTTTTCCGATATTTGGAAATTTGATAAAGTCTTTGAAATTGTGGTATCTTCCTCCGGGTATCACTGCATCTGTTTTTTGAAATTGTAGCCGTTTCATGATTAGTTTTAGAAAATCCGGAGGCATTTGCTGGTCATATACAAAACTTACGGCATCTCCTTGTTTCCTTTTCTTTAGGCTTTTTGTAACATTTTCAAGATAACTATCAGAAAAATTATCTACGATATCAATTTCTGCATCTTTGGTGATTTTTATAGTAAATGCTTCAATTTTATTGAAATCGAAAATCGAAAATGTATATTTCATTCCCCATCGCACGATGTCATCCAACATAATTAAATATCGCTTGCTTCCAATGCCAGGGATTTCAATAAATCTAGGCAATGTGCTTGTTGGTATTTCCATCAGCGCAAAGTGGTTTTTTGCAGGCCTTGAGGAATAAATGCAAATGGCAAAATAAATAACCTGATCTTTTAGGTTTGGAATGTTGGATGCCTGACCAATCATGATAGGCATAAGTTTCGGCCTTACTTCTTTGTGAAAATAGTTGTGTACAAATTCATCCTGCTCTTTATTCAAGTGCTTTTCATTGATGATAAATATATTTTCTTTTCTAAGTTCTTGTTTTATAAGACTATAAATATAATCAAATTTGCTTCGTTGCTCTAGAACGATATCATTAATTTCTTTAAGAACGATTATTGGATCATAGCCAATTATTTCAATGGACTTTTTCCCAACTTCTGCAAGTTTTTTTAATGTAGCAACTCTTACTCTGAAAAATTCATCTAAATTGTTTGAGTAAATACCAAGATATTTTATTCGTTCAATGAGTGGTACTTTTGGATTCTCTGCTTCTTGCAACACACGAGCATTAAACGATAACCAACTGATCTCTTTGGGGACATAATATTTTTTTAATAGCAGATTCGAATCATCTGTAAAGATGTTTAGTGCTTGATCTAGTATGTGTTTTTGCTGATTCACTTTTATTCCGCTTATTTGTTCTGATTTATGATTTTACTTTCCCCTTTGTCTCTTTGCTTTTTGAATTATTTTTTTTTGTTTTTTGCTCTTTTGTTTTTGATTTGATTTTTTCTTTTTTTAAGGGTTCTTCGTCGTTTTCTTTTTCAGGGAAAATATATAGGCTCAATTTTCCTTCACGCACATTGATTTTCTTCCATTTTTTTACACCAAAATCAATCACTGCTACGCCACTTGTTGGGAGCTGGTCATGAAACTCATTTGTAAAATTGGAAATGATATCGGAAATTTTTGGATTATGAGCACAAATCAGTATTGTCTCATATTTATCGTCTTGCTTTTGAATCATTTCAACAAAATCGTTTGTTGTATAATCAAAATATAATGATTCTGAAAGACGGATTTTCTTTTTAGAAAAGTTTAATTCATCTGCAAAAATAATTGCGGTTTCGATGGCACGAAATGCAGGACTCGAGATAATAAAATCTGGTTCGATATTAAACACATGTAACTTTTTTGCTGCTTTGTGTGCATCAGCTATGCCTTTTGCTTTTAATGATCTTTCAGAATCAGTAACTTCATCTGATGGGTCAACGGCTTTTGCATGTCTGGTAAAAATTATTTTTTTCATTGTATATTGGCTTAATAAATTATTCTTTTAGTTCATCACCGAAGCATGTGTCCATATATCTTGCTTGTGTAATCAGGGGATGATCGTGATTTACTGTTTTTGTTTTCCCTCCAACGTCAATGAGTGGTATAGAAGTGATTTCATTGTTTTTCATTGCAACCATTACCCCAAATTTTCCTTCAGCAATAAGTTTTGCTGCATGTGAGCCATATTGTGTGGCAAGCACACGATCCATTGGAGATGGAGATCCTCCGCGTTGCACGTATCCTAAAATGGTCTCACGGGTTTCAATACCTGTTCGTTCATGAATCATCTTTGCAATATATGTTCCGGAATGTTTTTTCTTTTTTACCGTTTTTATTCCTTCAGCAATAACAACTATCGATGAGCTTTTCTTTTTATATGCACGTTGCACCAGATAATCTGCAATAATTTTTTCGTCATATTCAATTTCAGGTATCAGAATCACATCGCCACCTCCGGCAATACCTGAATAAAGGGCAATCCAACCGGCATTATGCCCCATAACTTCAATAACCATAATGCGCTTGTGGGAGTTTGCTGTGGTATGTAGTCGGTCAATTGCTTCTGTTGCAATATTTACTGCTGAATCAAATCCAAATGTTACATCTGTTCCCCATACATCGTTGTCAATCGTTTTTGGAATACCAATTATATTTAACTCCTCTTGCGCAAGCATTGCAGCTGTTTGTTGTGTGCCGTTCCCACCAATACACACAAGACAATCAAGCCCCATCTCTTTATAATGGCGTTTTATTAATTTGGGCTTGTTTATTTCATTTGGGAGCAATAGCTCTTTTTTAAATGGTTTCTCGCGTGATGTGCCAAGAATAGTCCCTCCATGAGTAAGTATGCCGGAAAGAATTTTTTCATCAAGTGGCATGAAGTCGTTATTAATTAATCCTAAAAAGCCGGAGGATATTCCATACACATCCATGCCATATTGAAGGATAGCTGTTTTTCCAATGCCTCTGATTGCAGCATTAAGTCCGGGACAGTCGCCACCTGCTGTTAATATCCCTATTCTGAGTTTTTTTTTCATTTCTTGCGATCTAAATATAGTGAGACAAAGTAAGTAAAAAATAAGACTCAACTGAAAGTATCGGAAAAGATTTTTATTTATTCTATTATAATTGAACCGATAGAAACTTTTTTTGAAAAGTAAAATTAATCAACTTTCAGATTTACTAAAAATAAACCCTGACTTTTTAAAACGGTCAGGGTTTTTTGTTATAATTTGTATATTTGACAAATTTCCCATTGTGAATTTTCAGAAACTTTTTCGAAAAAAATCTATTGAATTCATTCTCCGTCATGCTGAAGAAGGAGGCGTTGATCGTGTAGTGATGAATAAAAGTCTAGGTGTGCGTGATTTAACGGCATTGGGCATTGCTGCAATAATTGGCGCCGGAATTTTTAGTACCATTGGAAATGCAGCCGTTCAGGGAGGACCTGCAGTTTCTGTGCTTTTTATTTTTACAGCCATGGCATGTGGGTTTTCTGCTTTGTGTTATGCACAATTTGCATCATATATTCCGGTAAGCGGTAGTGCATATACTTATTCTTATGCCAGTTTTGGAGAATTGCTAGCATGGATTATTGGTTGGGATCTCATCATGGAATATGCTATTGGAAACATTGCCGTTGCTATTTCGTGGTCAGATTATTTTACCGGGATGGTTGGAGGATTGGGGCTACATATTCCAGCTTATTTTTCTACGGATTATTTAAGTGCAATGCGTGGGTACGATTCCGCAGTTGTGAGCATCGCAGAAGGAACTTCATTAACACAACTTTCAGCAAGCATTCAAGAAGCTTTTTATGCATGGACTAATGCTCCACAAATTGGTGGACTTCGGCTAATTGCTGATATTCCCGCATTTGGTATAGTGATTTTTATTACATACTTAGTTTATGTTGGCATTTACGAAAGTAAAATAGCTGGCAATATAATGGTTTTACTAAAGCTTCTAATTCTTATGATTGTGATAGGTGTGGGCGCATTTTACGTGAATAAAGAGAACTGGAGCCCTTTTGCACCTAATGGAATTGGTGGTGTATTAAAAGGCGTATCGGGAGTATTTTTCGCCTACATTGGATTTGATGCAATATCAACCACCGCAGAGGAATGTAAAAATCCGCAACGTGATTTACCTCGATCAATGATCTATTCATTAGTGATTACTACAGCTTTGTATGTAGTAATTAGTTTAATACTTACAGGAATGGTGAGCTACAAAGAACTTGGTGTTGGAGATCCGCTGCTATACGTGTTTGAAAAATTACACCTCGTAAAATTATCGGGAATTATTGCAATTAGTGCCGTTATTGCTTTGGCTAGTGTGTTACTTGTTTTTCAACTTGGGCAACCGCGAATATGGATGAGCATGAGTCGTGATGGATTACTCCCAAAAAGATTTTCAAAACTACATCCAAAATATAAAACGCCGGCTTTTGCTACAATAATAACAGGTATTGTTGTATCTATTCCTACTTTGTTTATGAATTTAACAGAAGTAACTGATCTTACAAGCATAGGTACTTTGTTTGCATTTGTGCTTGTATCGGGTGGGGTTTTGATCCTTGATAAAACTAAAGGCAATAAAAGTGACCATACTGGATTCAGAGTCCCTTATGCAAGTAGCCGCTATCTGCTTCCCATTTTATGGGCAATTGTGTTGACTCTTTTATTTTGGCTCAATAGTGATGCATTATATAGATTTTTTAATTTCCCTTCTGGTGGATGGGCGGTATTTAAACACAAAATTCCAACAATTTGCTTTATTATTATTGCAACAATTTTGAGTATTTATGGGATTATTAGACGTTGGTCTTTGATTCCGTTATTAGGACTTTTAACAAATATGTATCTTATATCTGAATTGGGAATAACTAATTGGTTGCGTTTTTTGATATGGATGGCAGCAGGATTGCTTGTTTATTTTTTATATGGTTATAAACATAGTAAATTATCATTATAAATGGATATTTGATAACATGCAAAATCCTTATTAGCTGTTTCCCTGATTTTTAATTGTTTTGTTGCGGAGTTAGAATGTTTTTGATAGTAACAAAAAGGTGATAACATTTTAGGTTAAAATTTTTCATTTCAATGTCAAATTAATAAGTTTGTAATGATTTGATGTGTAAAAAAACGAGAATGAACATGAAACTATTATTTTATTTTATCTTATTTAATATTCTAGCATCTACAACATATTGTCAGGTTAGTAATTTAACCGATACAATAAAGTATGAATTGATTGGGAAAACTAAAAAGGATTGCGTCAATAAACTAAAAGAGAAGATAAGCAAATTAGGTGTTTCAGATACTTTAAGCATTAGTGAATCTGAAGATAACGATGTTTTTATTGGGAAAGGGAAGTTTACATATAATCATATTATTAATTATGATACTTCTGATGCCTTTCTGAATCGAACCTACGTGGGACAGGTTATAGGATTTGTTACATATAAAGTTAGGATAGAATTTCAAAAAAAATATATACTTGTTGCATTACAAAATTTTGAGCATGTCGCAAAGGGCAGTAAGTATGGAAAAAAAAGTTTAGGGATGATTAATTTTGCGTATGTCCCAAATAAATCGAAAGATGAAGAACTAATATGGTTGGACAAGGTGTTAAAAGATATTTTGGGAACGTGCAAAAGAGTTAATGTTGGTTTTAAGCTTTGGTTTTTTAATACTATGTTATAGGGTACGAAATAGTTGTTATTTGTCAAAATAAACAGAATTTTTCCGGTTCTTTCTCAGAAGTTTATCCTAATTTAGTTCTTGTAAGAAAACTCAGTGTCAGATAAGAAAATGTCAAGAATGAGGC
>JAVHQG010000004.1:0-1455 GCA_036171035.1 Bacteroidales bacterium | reverse complement strand
GTGAAAGCCTCATTCTTGACATTTTCTTATCTGACACTGAGTTTTCTTACAAGAGGTAACTATTTTCTCAACTTAAAAGTTCTTGTAATACTTTTAAATAATTTCAAGTTTTCATCAAAGTCATCAACAGCAATACCCACAATACTATAGCTCATATCACCATTAAATAAAATGGTTTGGTATATGAGTTCTGATTTTCCATGTATTTGGTTTGTTGTATTCACGAATATTTCAAACCCCGAAATAGAATCCACAGCTATTGCAGAAATATTTTTATCAGGTACAGTAAGGACAGAATTATATTGTTTTAACGAATTTATACAGTACAATTTATAATCTGTTACTTTAGTAGCAAGAATCATTGGAGAAACAGTAAGTGTTGTTTTGTCTTTTGATTTAGTTGGTACAAATCCATCTGTAGTGAAGATAAACGAATTTGTTACCAATTTCGTTGCTTTGAGCTTAGTGTTTTTAATGTTTATTTCAAAAGGAAACCCTTCGGCTGCACTAACTTTCTTCCATGGCTGAAATACAACAGACATAACTGATTCAAATACTTTTTTAGATTCTTCTTTTTCAAGTTTTTCAAGGTAAGCACCATTAACCAAATATGTTTCAGTAGTATTTCCTATTATTAACATCCATTTACAATATGAGTTTTGATAAGCAATTTGTTTTGCTTTAATTAGTACCGATGTAAAACCATTGATAATAAATTTTTCTGCACCCAATGCGAATATTCCTGATTTTGCTAATGCCTCTTTGGAGAATCCCATCAGATTATTGTTGATATTACCTGGAATTGATGAAATCATGATCGAAGATCCGGTAACACTATTTCTAAATCCTTTAAAGTCTTTTGCTATTTCAAATCCGAGAGGAAGGAGAAGACTCAACTTTGTTCCAGGAATAGATACATGATCTTTAGAAATTTTATTATTATAGATTTTAGGAGTTTGTGGTTTTAATTGTGCGAAAGAAATAATAGGTATAAAAATAAAGAACAAAACAACTACATCAGTAACAGATTTTTTAATTTGAACTAAAGTCATTTTATTATGAGATTATTCTTTTGTTTCCAGATTAAATACATGTTCTGAAATGTTGGCACCATCACGGCTGTAGTATGTTCCGAATGAAGCAATTTCCTGACGATAATCATGTGCAATCCCAGCCCTGTTGACAACAACACGTTTTATTTTACGATTATATTGCTCAAAGTATTCAACAGTAACACCTTCTTTATATTTTTCAGCCAGTTCTTGCTGATATTTTTTACGGTCAGCATCGTTTTTAAAACTTAATTTTTCTAATGATTGAGGTTGTGAATTATTTGCCTGTGCAGCCTTTCGTTTTTCAGCATCTTCTTTTGCTTTCGCATTAGTTTCAGCTTTTCTTTTTGGGCACTACGGGATTTAGCATGATGAATAACAAGAAAATTCATTACTTTTCCAA
>JAVHQG010000003.1:0-7475 GCA_036171035.1 Bacteroidales bacterium | reverse complement strand
GAGCGAGCTTGTGGGTTGTTTAACGAAATTATTGGCGTTTTCTTGCTGACACTACGTAAATATTTAATTGTAATGAATGATTTAAAAATATTAATTGTTGACGATAGCCATCTATTTGCAGATTTTCTTCTTAATGTTGTCACTAAAAGAGGATATGCAGGAATTACAGCATCAAACGGAAAAGAAGCACTGGACATTTTAAAGAGTTCAACTTTCAATCTAATTATTTTAGATCTTGAGCTTCCTGACATCCATGGAAATGAGGTGCTAAAAATAATACGTTCAAACTCACAGTTCAATGATGTAGCAGTGATTGTTGTCAGTGGAACCAATGACCCCGACAAAATTATAATATCCCTTGAACTCGGAGCAAATGATTTCATTTCAAAACCATTCAACGAAATGATGTTGGGATTGAAAATAAAAAATCTGCTGATGCTTCAAAAATCAACTCTGTTACTAAAAGACGAAATCAATCTGCATAAAGCAACCATGGACGAATTAACGCATTCCAGAAATGATTTGGAAACTGTTTTTCAGAATTCACCCATAGCCATGATTATTGTGGATGAAAATATCAAAATAATAAAAAGAAATCATGCAGCAAATGAATTTTTTAAAGCAAACGCATACGAAGCAAAAGAACTGGATCCGGGAGAATTTATTCATTGTATTAATATGCACATGCATCATATGGAATGTGGAAAAACCGAAATGTGCAAAACTTGTCAATTCAGAAATATTTTACATGAAACAATAAGCACAAATCAAAACATACATCAACGAGAAAGCAACATACAAATTGCTACAAATGCAGGTACAAAAGCACTTTCGTTATACATCTCTTCTATTTTGATACAAATTGAAAAAAAACCACACATATTACTATGTATAGAAGATGTTACAGAAAGATTAAAAATTATAAACGATCTTAAGCTAATGATTACCTCTAAAGAGAAACTTTTATCAGTGATGGCTCACGATTTAAAAAATCCATTTACTGTTTTACTTGGAATGAGTGAAATGCTCATCAAAAAATTGGAGAATAATGAATATGATAAGGTAAAAACGTATGCTGAATATATTCATCAAACATCCGATCAGACATACAATTTATTAGAAAATTTATTAAACTGGATGCGTGCGCAAACCGGTAAATTGATTCCTCAGAAAAAAGTATTTTTTTTAGAAGATATTTTTTCAAAAATCAGTCAGAATTTTTCCACAATATTAGAAGGGAAAAAACTAAAGCTTACTGCGCAAATTCCAAACACCTTAGCTGCTTATGCTGATGAGAATATGACGCTGACCGTCATTAGAAACCTTCTATCTAATGCCATCAAATTTTCGCATAGCGGACATTCAATATCTATTTGTGCCTTGGAAAAAAACAATCAAATAGAAGTGTGTATATCCGATACAGGAACAGGAATACCCAAAGAGACCCTTCCAAAACTGTTTAAAGCTGAAATAAATATTTCAACTACAGGAACAGCAGAAGAACAAGGCTCTGGTTTTGGGCTGATGGTCTGTAAAGAATTTATTGAGCTGCACAAAGGTGAAATTTGGGTAGAAAGCGAAATAAATCAAGGCAGCTCATTCTATTTTACACTTCAAAAAGCTGATACAGCCAATAATTGAAAAAAAAACAAATATAATTTTTTTGTTAAAAAAATATTTCTACTTTTGTCACCCGATTTATTCACAAGAAAAAATAAACTGAAATGAAACGTACATACCAGCCATCAAACAGAAAAAGAAGAAACAAACACGGTTTCAGAGAAAGAATGTCTAGTCCAAACGGACGCAGAGTACTTGCAGCACGTAGGGCTAAAGGGAGAAAGAGACTTACTGTTTCAGACGAGAAAAAACACAAAATGTAGTTTTTTTAATTTACAATTTACATGGAAAAGTAAAGAACTCTGTTCTTTACTTTTTTTGTTTTATACTTCTACCATTTTAATTTTATATGCAGACCGGCATCACGTTATACGAGTTGAACTCATCTATTAAGGCTACAATTGAGCATTCGCTCCCTTCTGCTTTTTGGGTGATTGCCGAAATTAGTGAATTCAACATCAACCGCACAGGACACTGCTATCTTGAGCTGATTGAAAAAAACAAAGAAGGCACTCAAACCATTGCAAAAGCAAGGGCTACAATATGGGCAAACACATTTAGACTGTTAAAACCATATTTTGAAACATCTACCGGTCACACACTTTCTTCGGGGCTAAAAGTGCTGCTTCAGGTATCAGTTACATATCATGAACTTTACGGACTTTCCCTTAATGTGAAAGATATTGAGCCCGCCTTCACTATTGGCGATATCGAAAAAAGAAAAAAAGAAATCCTTGCTAAGCTAGAAAAAGAAGGTGTACTGCAAATGAATAAAGAGCTTGTATTCCCTGACGTTCCTCAAAAAATAGCCATCATTTCATCTGATACGGCGGCCGGCTATGGAGACTTTGTTAATCAGCTAGAAAATAACCCTTATTCATATAAATTTTATCACAAACTTTTCCCTGCATCCATGCAAGGAGAAAACACAGAACTGTCTATCACTGATGCGCTGGATAAAATTTTCGCTTACGAAGATTTCTTTGATGTTGTGGTAATTATACGTGGCGGCGGTTCAAAAAGCGATTTAAACAGTTTCGATAATTACTGGCTTGCCTATCATATTACACAATTTCCTATACCGGTTATTACAGGTATAGGGCACGAAAGAGATGACACCATTGTTGATATGGTAGCACACACTCGCTGTAAAACGCCCACTGCTGTTGCTGAATTTTTAATAGAAAAACTGGTTGCATTTGAAAACCACATAGATGAAATAAAAGAGGATTTTATTGGTATTGCAGAAGAAATGATTGATGATAAAAAAAACACTCTAAATGAACTTGCATTGCAACTTAGCCCATTAATTTCAGATGTATTAACAAATTCAAAAATAAAACTTGAAAATATTTCAGGTAAAACAAAATTTACGTCCAATACTTTTTTGGATGCAAAAAAATATGAATCAAAAAAAATACTAACAGATATAAAAACACACTCGCTGTCTCTGATAACCAACCAACGGCACCATCTACAAATGTTGGGACTTTCAACTAAATCAAACACGAAAGAATTTTTACAGTCTGCACTTAATGAACTAAATATACTAAACACTTTCAATGAAAGTATGGCAATAGAAAAAACACTAAAAAGAGGCTATTCCATAACATTAAAAAATGGAAAAATTCTAAAAAATACAAACAATATTACAACGGGAGATATTCTTGAAAGTGTGCTATACAATGGGAAAATCACAAGCAGTGTGATCAAAAAACAGAATCAGTGATTTTATAAATTCGATATTTAGAATTTTCTACAATCAATGGAAAATTAAGATTTATGCTTTTATATGTTATGATATGCGTTGCCCCTTCATGAAATAAATCAATAAAATCCTTCTCTTTCAAAGAACAAAAATATTTTTCAGCACGACGATCAACATTCTCACATAGCTCTGAAACACCCCAGCCAACATTATATAATTTAATCAATTTTGTGTGCCAATGCAATATTTCCTTTTTTGTATGAGACAATATCCGGTATTCGACAAACGAACTTCTTTCGCCATAATACTTAAGCTCTGTAAATCGAAATGGATGCACAAATACAGCATCTTCCGAAATATTTTGTTTTGCTTTTAATGCAATATCAACCGCCGGATCATTTGCATATTGCGCACCGAAATCACGATTCACTTTAAATGGAATCTTTTCAGGTATCACGCACATCAGTACAAGGCATATAGCCGACAAAGAAAACAATCCAATAGTAAATAGTTGAGTCCATAACAGAGTTTTATAAAAATGAATTTTTTTATCAATCACAGCAAAAAGTGCAATAACGCTAAAAGCCTTTAACCATATTGTAACTTTAAACCATTGCAACGCAGCAACTGAATTTGAATGAAAGCATTGAACACCTATGGTATAAACTATAAGTCCGATAAATGATATACAAAAGAATAGAAATATAATATCATTTTTACGAAAAAAATAAATAGACGATAACAGAAATAAAGGAAGCAAAACCAAATAATATTTCAAGGGAAAAGCTGACGGCAAATAATGATGAGGCGCCCTAAAAACAAAAAGGATATTGAAAAACAACCTATCAGAAACCGAGTGATCGCCTTCAAAATTTCGTTGTAATAAAATCATCCAGACACCGGCTGTGCAAATAAAAATAAGATTCAAATAAATAAATTTAGCCTTCGAAATATTAATTTTACGTGTGAAGATTCCCACCAAAAGTATAGCTGAAATCGTTACAAATAACTGTGTACCTACAACCGGCTGCAAAAACACAACAAACGAAAACATAAGAAAAGAGGTATAATATTTTTGTTTCATCGCAAACAAAATCCCCCAAATTCCTATTGTTTTAACAACATTGCTAACAAAAAAAGAATTGTAATATAATTCGTTTCCACCTAAATTTATTCCATACAACGGAACAAACAAAACAAGCAAAGCCAACCACCTCAACAGATCGTTTGTAATAAATAAAACAGATATTTTATACAATCCTAATAGTAGTAACAGACTGGTCAATACATGCAAAACAAAGCAAATACCTTCCAAATGATTGACAAATACTGATAGTAAAAAAGAAAAGAAATATCTCTCGTTTGGGAAATTCCTCGAAAGCCCCTGAATGTACTGATCATTTTGATAAAGAGCCGGATTGTTGATATATTTAGCGTATGCCAGCACCTGCATTTGATCATTTCTACCAAATTCATATCCCCATCTAAAAAGAATAAGCACATAAATTGCAAGAAGGAACAAAATATTATATACAGACTTTTTAATCACCCCATTTATTTTTCGTCAAACAATGTAGAAATCGAACATCTCAATACAAACATACAAAGCTATAAACATTTTTTTATTTTCAGTTTTACATTCGATTCGATTCAAATACAAACTATTTTCTACCTTTACGCCGTATTCTATTTTATCAAAAGTAAGATTCACTATTTTAATGAAATTAAGTATAATCATCCCGGCTTATAACGAGGAACAGACCATACATCTCATTCTTGATAAAATACTAAAGGTAGATTTAATAAACAACATTCAAAAAGAAATCATTCTTGTAGATGACTGCTCAAAAGACAACACCAGGGAGGTTTTAGCAACTTACATTAAGTTGCATCCTGAAGCAGACATGAAACTAATATATCAACTGTTAAATCAGGGGAAAGGTGCTGCTTTGCACAAAGGCATTGAAGTTGCTACCGGCGATTATACCATCATTCAAGATGCAGATCTGGAGTACGAACCCGATGATTATAACATTTTGCTCAAACCCCTTCTAAATAATTCTGCTGACGTTGTCTATGGCTCACGCTTTATGAGAAAGGATACAACAAAAAAAGTGTTTCACTGGCACACCTTTGGAAATAAGTTCCTGACACATTTCTCAAACCTGTTTTCACATCTACACCTGACAGATGTACATACTTGTTACAAATTGTTTCGTTCAGAAATTATAAAGAAAATAGTTTTAAAAGAGAAACGTTTTGCCTTTTGCCCTGAAATAACCATTAAAATAGCAAAGATGCAGGGTGTAAGAGTTTGCGAAATACCTATTTCTTACAATAAAAGAACCTATCAGGAAGGTAAAAAAATTACTGTAAAAGATGGATTCAGCGCAATTTACACCACAATTAAATATCACTATTTTGATACAGACATAATAAGAAAAGAAAAATCTTAAACCTTATTTTATCTGTACATTCCCCAATACCTCAACTAGCAAATCCCAAAATTTCTGAACAGATGGAATATTGATTTTTTCTGCCGGCGAGTGTACTCCACGAAGTGTTGGTCCAAAAGAAACCATGTCTAAATCAGAATATTTTTCAAGAAACAATCCACATTCCAATCCTGCATGAATGGCTCTAACTTTAGGTTCAACACCAAAAAGTTTTTTATAAGATTTTTTTGTGATTTTTAATATTTCCGAATTGGTATTTGGAGTCCATCCAGGGTAGCCATCAGAATGCTCAACTTTAGCACCGGCGAGTACAAAAACACTTTCAACCATGTTCGCAATATCATGTTTTGACGAATTTATTGAGCTGCGTTGACTGGTTGTTACTACTATTTTGTCATTCTCAAATTTTATAGAAGCTAAATTTGTTGAAGTCTCGACCAGTCCGGGCATACTTTGGCTCATAGCAATTACTCCATGCGGACAAGCATATAGTGCATTAACAAGATTGTTTTGGGTTTTATTGTCAATAACAAATGCAGGTAGTTGTGTGCTTTCGAGTTTTAAAGCCAGATCAGGTTCTGTTATGGCAAGTTCAAATTTTATATCAATTGCAAATTGATTAAAGTAAGTTTCAAAAGATTCTATAATTGTTTTATCTTCCGGCATTACAAGTATTGCTGTAGCTTCACGTGCAATAGCATTTCGTAAATTCCCAGCATCAATGTTTGATATTTTTGCTTGATATTTTTTTGTTGCTGTCCATAAAATCCGGTTAAGAATCTTATTTGAATTACCTAGTCTTTTCTCAATATCATCGCCGGAATGACCACCTTTAAGCCCTGAAATATTAATTTTATAAGCTATATGATTTGATGGAACAGATTTTTTCTCATAACTAAAACTCGCAACTGTATCAATACCTCCGGCACAACCAATAAAAATTTCTCCTTCATCTTCAGAGTCAAGATTCAGCAATATTTTACTTTTAAAAAATCCTTTTCCCAATGCAAATGCACCGCTTAAACCCGTTTCTTCGTCAACTGTGAAAAGACATTCCAAAGGTCCATGAGTAACATCTGTAGCAACCAGTAAAGCCAGTTGTGCCGCAACTCCAATACCATCATCAGCACCTAAAGTTGTTCCTTTTGCTTTCACCCATTCTCCATCAATGTAAGGCTTAATGGCATCTTTCCCAAAGTCAAAAACAACATCACTATTTTTTTCACAAACCATATCTACATGGCTTTGCAGAATAATGCTTGACAAATTTTCTTTACCTTTTGTTGCAGGTTTAGAAATCAAAACATTACCAATAGTGTCTCTTCGTGTTTCAAGTCCGTTTATCTTCCCAAAATCCAATAGATATTGAATAATTTTACCTTCTTTTTTTGAAGGACGAGGGATGGCGCATATTTCTTCAAATAACGACCAAATCTTTTCGGGTTGTAATGTGGCTAATACTTTCATGGTGTACGATTTAAAAAAACTGTTACAAACTACATGTTGCAAGTTATAAATATTCTCAATATATTTTTTTAATTCGTCATATCTTTGTTATATTTGCCTAATTAAATTTTTTTATGCAAAGACTTTTATCTCTATTTTGTTCCTTTATATTTTCTTTTGGATGCTTTGCACAAGTGGCAGCACCCGATTCTACAGATGATGGTATGGGCGTTGCTGTTTCACCT
>JAVHQG010000002.1:0-7487 GCA_036171035.1 Bacteroidales bacterium | reverse complement strand
AATTAAATCCCTTCGGGATTAATATAAAAATGAAGTGAGAAATGTTAGTTAAAATATTAAACAAATAATCAACAAAGACTGCCAAACGCACACAGTCAGACACATTTTACAGCCGCTAAATCCTTCCCACAAGAAAGAGGTGCTGTTAAAAAGATTCAAAATTCTCAATATTACCAACTTACACAAGAGGGTTATACTTGGATATATTATACAATTTTTAATTATTCGTATTTTATAAATCCATTATTATCTGTAAGTTGTAAAAAAGGTATTAAAAAAGTCGCAACCAATCCATCAAAAGTTGAACAGGCATATATAAACATAGATGAATCTCTAAGCCTTATTTTGTCAGAATTACAGATGGTTTCTTAATAAAAAAAAATGTAAATAAAATTAACGTTTTAGAGAAGTTAAAACATAGCGTTAATCTTAATATTCAGCACTTCGCAGTCATAAACATTCCTTAGTATTGATACTTGGTATATATTTCTTTAGTATCTCTGCCAATTTCTCAAAGGTATAGGGTTTTGCAAGTGCCTCACTAAATCCGGCTTCATATAACGAAGTGCTATATTCTTCCATATTATGAGCGGTGATAGCAATAATAGGGATGTCTTTGAGTGGCGATTTTGTTTGCGATCGAATGTGTTGAGTTGCTTCAATCCCATTCATTTTTGGCATTTCAATATCCATCAAAATAATATCTATTTTTTCTTTTTCCAGAATGTTAATTGCAACTTCTCCATTTTCAGCCATGACGAATTTATGTCCTATTGAATCTACAATTTCAGATAGAAGAAATCGGTTTCTGGCATTGTCGTCAACAATAAGAAATTTCAGTATGTTCATTAGAAAATGTTTTTGCAGTTAAAAAAGTTCAACCTCAATGTTTTGAATAAATGCAGTATAGGTAAAGATATTGTTTGTCTTGATCTCCGTAAGGGTTAGCAGAACTGATCGTTCGTCTTCGTTGCTTGTTTTAAGTGTGATTTCAGTTTTAGTATTTAGTAGAATTTCTCGTTTTTCATTTTCGGTGATGTAATATATTTTGGTGCCTCCGCTGGTAATTATTTCAAGCTCAAAAGGTATAATTTTGTGGATATATGTTCCAATCACCTGATCTTTGTAATAAGAAGTGATTTCTTCAGCTGTTTTATTGAACATTTCTATTTTTCCGTGGCTGTTAAACGTGATAATGCCTTCGACACAGCCTTCGAGGATAGTTACTGTTTTTGTTTTTTCTGCTTCAATTTCAATATTTTTCCGCTTCATTTCATCTTGGATGGATTGCATTTCTTCTACATTTTGACGAAGTTCGGCTTCTTGTGCCTTAAGTATTTTTGATTGTTCCTGAGATTCAAGTTCCATGCGTTTTTGCTCTGTTATTTCATTAGCAATAAACACGATTTTTGCCACTTCGCCATACATGTCGTGAACGGCCGAATAGGTGCACTGGAACCATTTTTCAGTGTTTTGAGCGGTGAGTCCCCGCATCTGACCTTTGAAGGCTTCACCTGAAATAATCGACTCCCATGTGGCTCTGAATTTTCTTAACTCTTCTTTGGCAATAAATGAAAATACGGTTTTTTCTTTTGTGTCTTCTTCTGAATAGCCAAATGTGTCGAGGAACAATTCATTGCAATTAATAATATCGCCTTCTGTGGTATATTCTGCTTTAATCCCTGATCTGTTCAATGCTTCAATCTGCCCTTCGTAGTCGAGGTTTTGTTGTTTCTTCTCTGTAATATCAATCCCTAAAAATAATATTTTTGATACATTGCCGTTTCTGTCGCGTACGCAAACATATGTAGCCATGGTCCATAGGTCTTTCCCATATTTGGTAATATGTTTCATATCTCCTTCAAAATGTGTCCCTCCATTTGTGAGCTTTTCCCAAATGGGGTCAAACCATTGACGGTCTTTTGTGTCAATGAAAATAGATATATTTTGCCCTTCAACTTCTCTATTTGACGTGTATCCGAGCTTGTTTAAAAATTTTGTATTTGCATAAATAAGTATTCCATTTGTGTCGTATTCAGCACGGATTAAGGTGTGGTTTACGGAATTAGTGAAATTCTCAAATTGTTCTCCCTGACTAGCTGCTTCTTCTTGTGTTGTGCGAAGTTCTTCCATATTTTGCCGCATCTGGTCTTCTTGTTCTGCCAACATCTTCGCTTGATCTTGAGACTCTCTTAGAAGCCTAGCTGTTTGAATGTTTATTTTTACTGTTGAGATAGTAGATGCAATGCTTTGAGATAGTTTTTCAACGAACTCAATTTCAAACTTTTCAAGTACTTTAAACGAGGCAAGTTCAATTACTCCATGTATTTCATCGTTTAGTTTGAGTGGTACAATCAACACACAGCGCGGATTTGCGTCACCAAGACCTGACGTTATGGTAATGTAATCGTCGGGGACATCTGTCATGAAAATAGTTTCTTTTTCTTGTGCGCAATTGCCAATTAATCCATCGCCCCATTCGATGCGTTTTTGTGCAAATTTTTTTCTGTTGTATGCGAAGCAGGCAGTGAGTTCAAAATATTTTTCCGGTGTATTGTCATTTATGATAAAGAATCCACCTTGATTTGCTTCAAGATATTTTACAAGATTACTTATGATATTAAATGAAAGCACTTCCATGTTATCATTGTCTTGCCGAAGAATTTCTCCAAATTGAGCCAATCCTTCAGTAGCCCAGTTGCGTTGAGTATCCTCTTTTCTTCGTTTGATTTCTGCTTCTTTGCTTCGGCTTAAGTTATCTTTCAGGTTATTGAGTGCTTTACCCAAAACATCCTCACTGTCAGAGACTTTAAATTCAATATCGATATTACCCTCACTGAGTTTTTCAGTAAAGTCAATAATACGTGCTGATTTTTCTTTTTCTGCAATAATAGATTTTATTGTATTATCAAGACTTTTTGCACTTCTTCGTCCAATATAAAATGATGTGACTGTAAAAATAACAGGGACGAGGTCTATCATCCACATAATTGGATTCAGACAGTGCAGTTTCCCGATGTTTGAAAACGAAAAATTCAGATTTCGTATATCCAAATCAATCAGCACAATTAACAAGTAAAATATCATTCCTGCAACGGCACCTGAAACAACCATTCTACGAAGTTCTTTATTTGAATATATTTCCATATGATTTAATATATTATGTTTACTGATTTTTATGTTGTGATTTCAAAACAAAAGGAGCAATCTGATCGAGAGGTAAAATTTTATCGGCTGCGTCAAGTTTTATAGCTTCTTTAGGCATACCAAAAACAACACAGCTTTTTTCATCCTGGGCAATAGTTAGTGCACCGGCTTCTTTCATTTCAAGCATTCCTTTTGCGCCATCATCGCCCATGCCGGTCATAATAACCCCAATTGCATTACTGCCTGCATACCGTGCAGTAGAGCGAAAAAGCACATCAACTGCCGGTCTGTGGCGATTTACCAACGGACCATCTTTTACTTCCACATAATATCTTGCACCACTTCGTTTCAGCAGCATATGAAAATTACCTGGTGCTATCAAAGCACGACCTCTGATAACGCCATCACCATCTTCAGCTTCTTTAACAGTGATTTTACAGAGTTCGTTCAACCTGTCGGCAAATGATTTTGTGAATTTTTCAGGCATATGTTGCACAATAATAATACCCGGGACATCATGTGGCATAGCCATCAAAAATTCTTTGATAGCCTCTGTTCCGCCGGTAGATGCACCAACAGCAACCACAAGTTCAGTTGTTTTTATCATACTCATAGTTTGTGCTTTCTGTAGCATCACATCGGCAGATAGTTTTGGCTGAATCAATGGGGTTTCTGTAATTTGCTTACGGTTTATTCTTGAAATGGCAGCGGCTTTTACTGCATCACAAATTCTTACGCTCGATTCTTCGATGAATTTTTTAGTATCCATCTGCGGTTTTGTGATAATCTCTACAGCTCCATATTCCAGTGCTTTTAATCCCGTTTCAGTTCCTTTTGCCGTTAAACTGGAAATAATCACAACAGGAATGGGGTGCTGACTCATTATCTTTTTCAGAAAGGTAAGCCCATCCATACGTGGCATTTCAATATCGAGTGTAATCACATCAGGAATTTCTTCTTGAATTTTCTTTGCAGCATAGAATGGATCTGACGCAACACCCATAACTTCAATCAACGGATCTGTCTCCAATATGGTTGAAAGGGTTTGTCTTACAACGGCAGAATCATCTACAATAAGAACACGTATTTTATTTTTTACATTCATTGTGATCTATCACTATTGATGTATAGAACTTTACAAATTTAGAAAAAACATTATATAATTCAGCATATGTGTAAAGGTGATATTGATTTATTTCTGATAGGCAAATACTGTTTTTTCAATAAATTTATGATGGACTTCGCTTGTAAGTGTGTTATAGATGATTTTTCGTCCTAATTTCCCACCAAGACTAGAACTTTTAATAGGTATATTTTCTTCTGCTAAGAGTTCTAAAGCAATAGCAACATTGCGTTCGCCTATTTTAAAGTGTGAAATGCTTGTTTCAATAACTTCGCCACCGCCAAAAACTTTTGCTTGCAACGACATCTTACGACTTCCGTTTGCAATCATCTGTTCAATTAGTTTTTTGATTGCAATATTGCCATATTTCGGTGATGCCAAACCATCGCCATTCCATAGGGGCAGCATAAAATGATTGATTCCGCCAATTCTTAAAATTGGATCCCACAAACAAACTGCAACGCATGAACCAAGAACTGTTGTTACCAAATGAGGTGTAGTAGGTGCAAGTAAATTGGAAGGATATAAAAAAAACTGTGAATAATTATCCATTTCCATTATTAAAAAATTTCTTCGTTACCATCTGATGAAAAGCTGTCTATTTCTGCGTTTGATTCAGGTATGGAAAAAGTAAAAGTTGATCCGATTCCTTTTTCGCTTTCAATGTTAATGTTTCCATTTAGTAAATCAAGAAACTCCCTTATTACTGATAAACCTAGTCCGTGTCCACTATTTGGTGTGCAAATTCTTGTACTTAATCGTTTAAATCTGTCAAATATTTCTTTTTTGTGATCTTCATCTATTCCAATGCCGGTATCTTTTACAGCAACGAAAAGCGTATCGTTATTTTTCCATATCGTTATGGTAATTATAGCATTCTCTTGGCAAAAAGATATTGAATTGCTTAATAGGTTAGAGAGAATCAGTTGGAGTTTATATGAATCTGTTTTAAAGAATATTCCATTTTCAGGAACGGGAATTTTATTTTCAATTGAAATTGAAATTTTTTTCTGTGATGCAAGTGGACTGAAGGAGCATACAACATTTTCGGTAAGAGATAGAATCTCAACATTAGAAATTTGCGGGAAATTAATTCCTGCTTCAACTTCAGCGGCAGCAAAGATATTGTTTAATTGAAAGTCGAGAATAAATGCTTCTGAATGAATTAATGCTGCCATTGTTTTTGACTTTTCTAATTTTTCAGGATTCAGGCTAATAATGTTTTTTGCCAGAGCCATTATCGAAGCAAACGGATTTATTATTTCGTTACGAATATTAGAAAGAAAATGACTTTTCAATGCTTCTGATTCTTCCAGTCTTTTGTTGAGTTGTGTGAGCTGTTCGGTTAAATTTTTTAGCTCGTTTAAAGCCTCTGTGTTTGCACTGAAACGTCGTTCCAATTCTTGAATAAGTTCTCTATCGGTAAGTTTTAGTTCCATGGTTTTATTGTTATATCTTTTTAAAAATTGTAGGTTTTATATTTGTTAGTGGCACATTCATATTTGTTATTGATTCCGAATGACCCAAGAAAAAATATCCTCCTGGTTTGAGTTTTGAAGCCAATTTATTAATCACTTGTTCTTGTGTTTCTTTATCGAAATAAATAATCACATTTCTGCAAAATACAACATCAAACATCGTATTGAAATCGTAATAATCATCCATAAAATTGAGTCGATGAAATGTTATTTTGTTCCTTAATTGTGGAATAATTCTAACTGTTTTATCAATAGGATTTTTTGCTTTAAGCAGATATTTTTTCTTAATGTTCAATGGTATATCCGCAACTCTATTTTCAGGATAAATAGCCATAGCTGCTCTTTCAAGTATTCTGATAGAAATATCGGTTGCAAATATATTAAAATCGACAAGAAGTTTATCCTGAATGGCATCTGAAAGTACCATGCTGAGTGTGTAGGGTTCCTCACCCGAAGAGCATCCGGCACTCCAAAGTGAGAGCGGTTTTCCTGTGTGTGTTTGGCTAAATTCCGGTAAAACCACGTTACGTAAAAAATCAAAATGTTGTGGCTCTCGAAAAAAATCAGTTTTATTAGTTGTAACCACATCAATCATGTGAAAAATTTCGCTATTCATTCCTTTAGCACTGAATACAAATTCTATATATTCACTAAACGTGTTTATGCTCATTTCTTTAAGCCTTCGCTGTAAACGGCTTTCGAGCATGATTTTTTTTGCTTCAGGCATTTTAATTCCTAATTCAGTATATATATAATTGCTTAATTTCGCAAATTCGGTATGCGACATCTTTGCTTTATATGCACTGTTAAGATTAAATATCTGTGAATCTTGCACCATTATTTTTCTGCTAAAGCTTTATTATTTTTTTTAGGATTTCTTTCAACCATTTGTATGACTTCGTCCATTTTTTTATCAGAGAGCCAGTTGATTTTTCCACTTTCAAGAGTATAGATTGCACCTACAATTTTTAGTGTTCCTGCTTTTATTTTTTCTCTAACAGCAGCACTTTTCATTAGAATATCATGTGCTGATTGCCACACATTTTCTTCAATTGCCAGCGAAATAATTTCTTCTTCACTTGAACCTTTGTGTGATTCCATTACTTTTTTTGCTGCCGGGATAATATTATCAACCAACGCAGGAATATTATATTCCATTTCATGTCCGTTTCCTTCAATGGCATGTGTAACCGCAGTTACAGCTCCACATTTCGAATGCCCCAGAACTATTAATACAGGCGTTTTAACATGTCCAACACCATATTCAATAGAGCCAATTTCATCGGCGTCTGCTACGTTTCCGGCAACTCGAATGACAAATAAATCCATGATTCCTGCATCAAAAAGCATTTCAACAGGAACTCTGGAATCCGAACAACTTAAAATCGAAGCAATGGCATAGTCTCCCTGATTTTCACTGTCAGCAAGTTTTATTCGCATCAAGTCGGCATGTGGATGAGTGGTTTTCCCATTAGCAAAGCGCTCGTTACCCTGTTTGAGCATTTCAATAATCTGAGCAGAAGATGGCTTTTCTCCTTTTTTTATATCATAATACTGAACCGTTTTGACAGTGTCTTTTTGTTCTTTTTTTACTTCTGCTTCTTTTTTGCTGTTACCACAACTAACAAGCATTGCAATGGAACATAATGAAATTGCACTTAAGAATAAAAATCTAACTTTTTTCATAAATAACTAACATTTCTCACTTCATTTTTATATTAATCCCGAAGGGATTTAAT
>JAVHQG010000001.1:0-28351 GCA_036171035.1 Bacteroidales bacterium | reverse complement strand
TTTATCACCATTAATTATTCCGTTATGTTGGTCTAAAATTGGTTTTGTTTTTATTTGACGGGGGGACACATACTCAATAGTTACTGTTTGTCCCTGGATGAGCTCAGTTGAAAAAACACCACTGGCAGGATTATTTTCACTGGTATAAGCACCTAAAATTTGATTTTTTGTTTCGTTATACAGAAAGAGTTTTCCACCTTTAGGAATATAAAAATCATCATATGTAATCCCTAATCCCTTTGCACCGGAAGATGTCAATTTTAATCGCCAAATTTTAGTTCCATCTGATAATTCAGACCAAGTTCCAGAATTGACCATATTATAATTAACCGGAATTGAGCGACCTGCCCACATTGGACCCGGGCGAGTGGCATCTTGCTGAATAGCAGCATTTACATCAATAGCCGGAACATCAATTACATCAAATGTAGTTGACACATGTTGATCTGTAAAACTTGTAGGAATACCACCCTTACTTGGTTGCGCAATAGTTTGAGCTACAAAGCCCAAAACAAGGAGAGTACTCACTAGGAAAAACATGTAAATTCTTCTCATAACAGATAAATTTAAGGTAAGTAAAATATTAATATATCAAAATAGGTTGTTGATAAACACTTTTAAAATATCAAAGGTACAAAATAAATTATTCAGCGAACTGAATAGACTTAAAAAAAACAAATAGGTTGCTTTTATGCGAAAAAAAAATCAACCTGTGGGTATTTATACCCAGCGAGGGGGAATGTTCATAAAAAATCTCAATAGTACCGATGTAAAAATATAGTTTTGTAAAAAAGCAGGCACTGGATGTATTTACAAAATATTTCGATTCTAAATTTTAAGAACCATTTTCAGGCAGAATTTGAATTTTCTCCAAAAATTAATTGTTTTACAGGGAATAATGGATCAGGGAAAACAAATTTATTGGATGCAATTCATTACTTATCATTTTGCAAAAGTTTTTTTAATCCGATTGATAGTCAAAATATCAAACATAATGAGCAATTTTTTGTAGTGCAGGGAACATTTTTAAAAAATGATTCTACGGAAATTGTGTATTGTGGTCAAAAAAACAATCAAAAAAAACAATTTAAGCGGAATAAAAAAGAATATTCACGATTAGCTGATCATATAGGGCTTTTCCCTCTTGTAATGGTTTCGCCCACGGATGTAAATCTAATCATTGAAGGCAGCGAAGAAAGACGACGGTTTCTTGACAGCGTTATATCTCAATTTGACAGAAACTATTTAGAAAATCTCATTACGTACAATAAAGCATTGAGCCACAGAAATAGGTTACTTAAAGATTTTGTTTCACGAAATTATATGGATTCTGAATCCCTTGAAATATGGGATGAGCAGATGGTTTCTTTAGGTAATTCCATTTATCAGAAGCGTAAAGAATTTCTGCAAAAACTTCTTCCGGTTTTTCAAAAATATTATGATTTTATTTCACTAGGAAACGAAACGGTTAAACTTATTTATAACTCCCAGATTCATGAAAAAGATTTCGCACAATTAATGAAAGAATCGATACAGAAAGATTTAGCTGCACAATATACTACAACAGGGATTCATAAAGATGACCTTTTGTTTTTTCTTGCTGATTATTCCATAAAAAAAACAGGTTCACAAGGACAACAAAAAACATATCTTACGGCATTAAAACTTGCACAGTTTGATTTTATAAAGAGCATTCATGGATTTAATCCAATATTATTACTTGATGATATTTTTGACAAACTAGATGCAACAAGGGTTAAACAAATTATTAAACTAGTTGCGGAAGATCATTTCGGACAAATTTTTATTACTGATGCGAACAAGGAAAGAATAGATAAAATTCTTATAGAAACAGGTATAGATTATAAAATATTTCAAATCACAAATGAAACAATTAAAGTATGAGACGAAGCAACACACAAAGCTTGAGCGAAGTGATGCTTGAGTATATAAAACGCATGAATATTGGGTCAAAACTCAAAGAAGTTGAAATATTGAAGTCGTGGGAGACACTGCTAGGAAAAAATGTATCGAATGCAACAACAAACATTTACATTAAAAACCGCACACTTTTTGTCCAATTAAACTCTTCAATTGTGAGGAATGAACTTTTTATGATTAAAGAGGATATTCTGAAACGAATAAATGAAAATGCAGGTGAGAAAATAATTGATAAAATATTATTGAAATAAGAGATTTTTGGTACTAAATTTAGAATCAAGTTAAAAATAGCATTCTATAAAAATTAACTGTTAACTCACGTTACGCAAAAATAAAAAAGCTGACACTAATTTCACTAATTTTCACTAAAAACTACCGTAGGTAGTTTAATTTGTGCAATATAAAATAGGATAGAAGCCTCTGTAAATATTGCATTGCTGAAGATTAGCCCTAATATTCTCAATTCGTGTTAATTCGTGTCAAACAAATATTTTGCGTAACATCAGCTGTTAAGTTGCAAAGACGTTAAATTTATCAACGTTCTATCAGATATAATTTCAGGTTAATATTGTAAGGTTGAGAAGATCTATTTTATTGTTAGATACTTTAAGTATTTTTATTAAAAATGTGTTATCAAGTCGTATAGTGATTTCTTCATTTTCAATGGGGATGTTTTCATTATAAAACAGGATAAATCCGGCCAGTGTTTCATAATCGTCAGATTTAGGTATTTTAAGGCAAAATTTATCATTAATTTTATCAATTTCTAAACGTCCGGAAAAAACATATTCGTTTTCAGAAATCTTTCGTTCTACATAAACATTTGTATCGTGTTCATCTTCAATTTCACCAAAAATTTCTTCAATAATATCTTCAATTGTAACAATACCGGCCGTTCCACCAAATTCGTCAACGACAACTGCAATGTTTTTTTTCTCTTCGATAAATGTTGTCAGCATTTTTTGTGCAGCCATTGATTCCGGAACATAAATAACATCCTTAATAATAGTGCTGATTTTTTTTGGTTTTTTAAAAATTTCCGACAAATGGACATAGCCAATAATATTATCTATTGACTGATCGAAAACAAGCAATTTAGAATATCCTGTTTCAATGAATTTTTTCTGTAGTTCTTCAATTGAGATGTCAACTTCGACTGCTTCAATTTCAGTTCTGGGAACATAGCATTCTCTAAGTTTAATCTCGGAGAAATCAAGCGCATTCTGAAAAATTTTAATATCCGGATCAACCGTTGCTGAATTTTGTATTGAATCGTTATGAGTAGATGTATCCAGCAAATTGCCAAGATCAACTTTTCCAAAAACCAAAGTTTTAGTCTGTTGTATAATATTTTCATTAAACACAACTTTTAATATCAGATAAGGGATACTTGAAATTACTTTTACAATTGGGTAACAAATTATATAAACAAAAAAAACCGGGACAGCCAAGGCATTTAAAATGATATTTGGGATAGACCGAAACACAACTTTTGGAATGAATTCGGCAACCACTAATACTATTAGTGTAGAGATAATTGTTTGTATTAATAAAACAAAAATATCAGCATGGAAAATATTTCTAATTTTTGGTTCGAGCACGGCTGCCATTGCGATACCATATACGGCATGCGAAAAATTATTGCCAACAAGCATCGTTGCGATATACTGTGAGGGATTTTTTAGTAGAAATGAAATTATTTTTGAGTTCATTAATCCCTGCTTTCTATCTAATTCCACTTTTAATTTATTAGAAGTAACAAAGGCAATTTCCATACCTGAAAAAAAGGCCGAACACAGAAGTGAAACAATTATAAGGGCAAGGTTTTCCACAAAAAATATTCAATTTAATTTATGTGATTTATAAAAAAAGAATTTTAATTCTGTTCTTTTTTGCTTTGTGATATACGCACATATCTTCTGAACATATACATTAAAACGGAGATAAATGAAATAACAAAAAACAAATAACTCTCCTGAAAGCCAAACCTGTATGTTTTGTGAATACCTGCGCCAATGCTTAAAATAGCAACACCTAACCATGTGTATTCTAAAATTAATCTAAAAATTTTACTCATCTTTTAAATTTACATAACTATTTTTAATCCGTTTTACTTTCCAGTTATTAAAATCTTGATTTGCAGTAAATCCTTCGCCCACAATTACCTCATCAGGGGAAGTGATACGAACCGTTTTATCAGACACAAAATGTTCTTTTTGCAAGTCCCAATTTAATTCTTCGGTATTTAAAGTTTTTTGTTCTTTTTTATTTTCAGCCACTACATTATTTTTCGCAACCCAGAGCCTGCGGGTTTCATAGAATATAGCAAAATTTGCTGTCATATTAGACTCTTCTTCGTGTTGCATATTATAAAAAACCACATGTATTCCCTGTGGGTATTCAATATATGGTTCTTTTGGCGGATTGTTGAACCTGCGAATTTCAGACGCTTTCAAGATGACTTTAACAACACCTGAATCACTATACATGATTTCAACTTTTTTGGCATCAACCACAGGCTGTTGAGATAAATTAGAATATGCCGCAACCTCCTTTATAGAATTTTCACAAGCCGCCAAAATCAACAAAGTAGCAAAAATTAAACTAACGAAAATAATATTAAGACGCACAGGCAATTTACTAATGATTAGTCAAATTTACTTTTCATGAACCAAAAATCGGAAAGTGTAAAACTCAGACTAATTACACCATAAGATTCCCGCATTAAATTCTTTTTTGTTGTTCCACGTTGTCCAAATTCAAAAGAAACATTCATAAGTGAATGCGTCTTTTTAACTGGCAACCCAAGACCAAAACTTACACCAAAATCTTTAAGTTGTTCGTTTTTGCTGGAAAATTTAAGGAACGTATCAGAGAAATGTGCACCCATTCTATAACTAACTTTTTGCCAGTATTTTGTCAATGCTTTTTTATCGGGTACAAATTCTGCACCCAGACGACAAGCATTACTATTAGCAAGCGAATCATTTGAATTAAATATTCGAAAATCAGTCCAGTTTTCATGATAATAATCGGCAGCAAAAAGCCAGTTTGGCGTTTGAAGTGTGGCACCAATCCCATAATTTAAAGGAAGCACAATCGTCCCTTTTTCTGACTGTATATTTACAATTGTATCAACAATACCACTACCTCCCTGATTAAAAAAGCGCGATACCAACATTGAGCGAGTTGCAGCAATAGAGCTTTTATTATCAAAAACAGCACCTATTGTATATTGATATTTTGCGTTGATTTCATTTGAATACTGCATACCAAAATTAAGGTAATAATCATTCACAGAAATTGAATTTTGAGAAAGGAAATTCAAATAAATCGAAGTAGTATCGAGGAATTTAACTGTTTTAGCCTGCTCGATTGATCCAAACAAATAAGAGGCATTAAAGCCTACAGAAAATGTTTTATGCAACTTAAAAGTATTCCCGATATAAAATTTATTTAGTCCACCGGAGCCATTATAAGAAATCTCTTTTAAGAAATCGTTATCATTATTCAGTTCTTTAATTTTATATCCAACAGAACTATAAGGAATAAGTCCAATACTTCCGGCCCACCATTTTGCTAATTGAAACCCACATGCCAGATAGCTGATGTTCATATCATGTTGTTTTTCTTTTATTGATGCAGTTTCAGATAATACCAGTTTATCTTTTATTCCAAATTCAAAAATAAATGTTAGTGTGTCGATAGCACTATATGAAGCGGGATTTATAATATTTAAGCCATGACTGCTTCTTAAACCAATTCCTGCACCTCCCAGCGCATCGTTCTGGATAAACCCCGAAGAGCTTAAGTCACCAATCCCATAACGTGAATACGGGGAGCTTATGTTTGATTGTGCAAATCCCCGACTTGTGAAAAGAAAAATGCAAAAAACAATGTATAAAAGTCTGTATTTTTTTAACATTAAAAAAAAATTAATTTTCATCTCTAATTTGCCTACCCGAAATTTTTATATTGTAGTTAAGTATAAAATTTAATCCAAAAATAATTAAATCCGGCACTACAAAGATGTTGTTTTTTAGTTTATTTTCAAAGAAAATAGCATCACCGCCAGACAAAATAACGTTTAACTCCTTGAATTTATTTTGCATAGCAGAGATATATCCATCTATTTCAAAAGCAATTCCATTCTGAACACCTGCAATTATGGCACTTTCAGTAGAATATCCCCAAAAAGGCACTGTTTTATCTTTTGCAAGCAAGGGAAGCTTTTTTGTAAATGTGTGAAGTGCCTGAAAGCGCATATTAAGACCAGGAGAAATATTTCCACCCAAATATTGTTTATTTTCATTCAAAAAGTCGAAAGTAATAGCTGTTCCGGCATCTATCACAAAGCAATTCTTGTCAGGGAAAAACAGCAAAGCTCCGGCAACTGCTGCAAGTCGATCGTTTCCCAATGAAGCAGGTGTTTTGTATAAATTTTCGAATGGCAAAATTGTTTTTCTATTCAAGTTGATATAAAAATCCGTTCTCGATGCTAAAAAATCAACAATTTGCACATGTTTATCAGAAACCGAAGAAATAATAGCATATTGGATATGTTGAAACCTTAAAAAAACATCAGAAACTATTTCAATATCAAAGTTTTCGCAAATATTTTTCCAGACAATTTTATCTTTATCCAGAACAGCTATTTTAACAAATGAATTCCCAAAATCAATTACTAAATTCATATTTTCCCTTATTTTTTTTGAAATAAATACAAAAATACATAATTTCATAACTTTTTCCTGAATCAAAAAATTAATATCAATTTATAACCGGCCAAAAATGCAGCCAAAAAAAATATTGATCGTTGACGACGACAAAATGCTGACCACGCTCATCAAGATGTTCCTTGATGAACTGGGCTTCGAAACAATCGGAATTTGTTCGGAAGCCAACAAAGCCATTGAGCGATGCAGAGAAATACTTCCCGATGTAATCCTTATGGATATTCACTTGCAAGGAGAAATTGACGGGATTAAAGCCGTTGATCTTATTAAAAGTGAGATTGATGTACCCGTTGTTTATATTACCAGCGATACAGAAGAAGCTACTGTAAACAAGGCTATCAATACAAATCCTTATGGATATCTGGTAAAACCAATTATTAAATCAACCCTTGGAATTACCCTTGAACTAGCCTATTTTAAACATCGCCATGAACTTGAGTTGGAACTGCGTGAACGTCCATATCGCCAGCTTGTTGATGACACGGAAGACACCATTGTGGTATTAATTAATGATGGAATAGAATATATCAATTATGCAGGATTAAAGTTGCTTGGAACAATAAATATTGAAGACCTGCTTCAAAAATCATTTTTACAATTTATCAGAGAAGACAAACGTGACGCATTCAGAAATAAAATACTCTACGCCCTCAAATCAAATAGTAAAATTGATTACGTTGAACTAAATCTTACATCATTAAACAATCAGGAATATTTTGTTGGGATAGTAGGTTCTGTGATTACGTTTAGACGACAAAAAGCATTACAGCTCGTAATTACAAACAAAACTGAAGAAATTTCAGCTCAGCACCAGCTTACAGAACAAGATAACATCATCAACAATATACATGACGGTGTTATTTCTATGAGCCTTAATGGAAAAATTAAAACATGGAATTTGGGTGCTGAAAAAATATTTGGGATACCAAGGCACATCATCATTGGAGAACACATTTCAAAGATTTATCCGGAAAGAGACGAAATCTATTTACAAGAAAACTTTTTAGAAATTCCACTTGAAAAAGAGCACCATATTATTGAAATAGATTTTATTCATCCTGTTACCCAAAAAAAAATATATACACAATTATCGCTTTCTGTATTAAAAAATATTGCTAATGAGATTACTGGAATTGTCTGCTATTGCACGGATATTACGGATAAAAAAATATATGAAGATCAAATAAAAACTGCGGCAAATAACCTAAAGGCTATTTTTAACGGTAGCACAGAAGCCATTTTATTGATAGATAAAAATCACAGCATCCTAGATTATAACAAACTTGCATCCACTTACAGTAAAGATCTTTTTAATACCACATTATCAACCGGCGACAATGTTTTAACTGCACTTAATTTTCTTGACAAAGCAGAATTTACAGCGTTATTTCAAAACACGTTAGATGGGATTACTCACTATTTGGAAAGACAATTTCAATTTATTGAATATAGAAAATATCTTAAAATCACAATATATCCGATTGTTGATGAAAATGAGGAGGAGATTGATCGGTTCTGTATATCATTTTTAGATATCTCTGACAGAAAAAGAATAGAAAAAGATCTGGAAGATTCCCGATCTGAATTAAAACCACTTTTCGACAGCAGTATTCAGCGATTTTATTTGATTGACCTAAATTATAAAATCATCGCATTTAACCGTGCCGCAAAAGATATTATTCAAAAAGAATTCAAATATAGTTTGAAAAAAGGCGACAATGTTCTTGATTTTCTACCAAACGGATCAAGTGTAGAACTTTTCAAACAAAAATTAGAACGAGCCAAACAAGGAGATCATACAGTATTTAAAGAACGAGCTAGCTACGATGCTGTTAGTTACTGGAACGAGGTACACCTAGATCCCATTGCAAATTACAAAGGTGAAATATACAGAGTACTACTTTGGACACTTGACATAACAGAACGGGAAAATAATTTGATTGCGCTAAAACAAAGCGAAGAAAGATATTTTTTAGTTGCGCAAGCCGGTAATGATGGGATGTGGGATTGGAATCTTACAAATGATGAACTTTATCTTTCCCCCAGATGGAAAGCTATTCTTGGATATGTTGACTACGAAATCATCAATCGCCGTGATGCCCGCGATAAATTGATACACCCGGAAGATGTTGCTCTAACAAAACAAAAAATGCAAAATTATCTGGATGGTAAAATTGATGGATACTCCCATGAATACAGACTTAAACACAAAAATGGTGAATACAGATGGGTATTTGAAAGAGCCCTTGCACTAAAAGATGAAAATGGTGCTCCCCACAGAATTGCCGGTTCAATATCTGATATTACAGAAAGAAAAAAATATGAAACACAGATAAGCGAAATGAACAAAGCATTGCTGGAAGAACGCAGCATGTTCATTAAAGGCAACGTACTTGTAATACGCGTTGATGCTACTAATCCAGATAACGTACTATACGTATCAGAAAATGTATTTCACATGCTCGGATACACTGTTGAAGATTTACTCAATAAAAAAGTAGAACTTTCAGCACTCATTTATCCTGAAGACTATGAGCAGCATATGAAAGAAAGAACCGAAGCCCTGCGAAAACAGGTAACTCATTTTGAATTTTCAAACTATAGGCTGCTCTCAAAAGACGGTAAAACGATTTGGGTTAAAGACTTCACATATGTTATTCGCAATGAACATAAAGAAGCTGTTCATCTGTTAGGATATATGGTTGACATCACCAAAGAAAAATTAGCAGAACAAAAATTTGGTGAAAGTCAACAAAAATATTTCGCCATTTTTTCTGAAGCCAATGATGCAATACTTGTGATTGATGCTGAATCTGATAGAATTGTTGACATAAACAATAAAGCCATTGAACTATTTGGTTATACAAAAAACGAATTTCTTGGGTTTAATCTGCTTGCGCTCTCTCCAGAAGTTCAGCCAAATGGTGTTTCATCAAAAGAAATACGAAAAGAAAAAATTGAAGAAGCAGGTAAAAAAGGAAGTTCAACTTTTTATTGGCAACAAAGAAAAAGAGATGGTTCCTTGTTTCACACCGAAGTGAGTTTGACCGTTCTATCATTAGGAAGTAAACGATACCGACACGCAATTATCAGGGATATTTCAGAGCGAATGAAAATTGAAAAATCATTGCGAGAAAGTGAACAAAAAAACAATGCACTAATTAAAGCCATTCCAGATATCATATTCATTCTTGACAAAAATGGTACATACCTTGATTTTAAGGCCGATTATTACGCAAAATTTAAACCCAACAAAAGCATTATCGGATTAAATCACCGACACTATTTTGAGGGCGAAAAACTAAACGAAATACTTTCAAAAATCAAGCAAACCATTGAAACATCTGAAGTACAAACTGTAGAATATCAACTTGACTCTCCCATTGGTATTCGCTGGTTTGAAGCACGTATTTCGCCTTTAAACGAAAACGAGGTTTTGTCTCTTGTCAGAGATATTACAGAACGATATGAAAACATTGAAGCAAAAGTTAATGAATAAATATTTTAAATATAAATGATATGAGTGAAGTAAAAAAAACCATTTTAGTACCATGTGACTTTACAGAAGCTACTGAAAATGCGCTGTTGCATGCAATTGTTTTTGCAAAAAAATTAGAAAATGATATTACGCTATTACATATTGTTGATCAAAGAGGGTTACTAAAAAACAAATCGAAAAAGGTTCAAGAGACCATTTCTTCAACAAACAAGCTCAATGAAATGGCATGCGATTTCACTGCAAAATATGGTGTAAAAGTGAAGGGTTTTTTAATTGAAGGCAGCATCTTCACAACCATTGCAGATGTGTCGAAGCAATTTCATGTAAGCCTTATAGTTATGGGCATTCACACCATGAAAGGATTACAGAAAATTACCGGCAGTTGGGCAATGAAGGTAATATCATCAACAAATATCCCCTTTCTTGTTGTGCAGAAAGCACCCGAAAGAGATGAAATAAAAAATATAATTTTTCCGGTGGATGAATACAGAGAAACACTCGAAAAATTAACCTGGTCAAAATTTTTACAGAGCTGTTGCGGATCACAAATGAGAATTGTAAAACAGAGCTATTCCGGAACAAAAGTTTTATCAAATATTACTGTAGTCACAAAATATTTCAGTAAAAACAATATCTCTTTTGATATTTATGAACCACATCAGAAAAAAGACTTTATCAAAGCTGTAAAAGATTATTCAAATAAAGTAAAGGCAGACATCATCCTAATCATGATAAAAAAAGATATTCATTTAACCGATTATATCATGGGACTTGATGAACAAGCTTTAATTTTCAATGAATACAAGATACCTGTATTATGTGTGAATCCGGGAAATAAAATTTAACATAAAACAGGAAATTTATTTAAAAATATGATAAAAAATAAAAAAAAAATATTTGTTCTCGACACTAACGTATTGTTGCACGACTATCGCTGTATATACAATTTTGAAGAAAATGATATAGTTATTCCAATTGTTGTTTTGGAAGAATTAGACCACTTTAAAAAAGGAAGCGATCTAATTAATTTTCAAGCTAGAGAATTTGTACGAGAACTTGATAAAATTGCAGGAGATTTACTGCTTTCAAAAGGCATATCTCTTGGAATGAGCAAGGGCAATTTGATTATTGAAACAGGAAATGTATCAACCCTTGTAAAAGACACCTTTCAAGAAAACACCCCCGACCACAGAATTCTCTCAACCGCTGATTTTGTCAGAAAAAAAAATCCGGGATATACGGTAATTCTCATCACAAAAGACATCAATCTGCGGATGAAAGCAAAATCTCTTGGAATACAGGCAGAAGATTATGAAAACGACAAAGTACAGAACATTGCAGAATTATTTAAAAATATTACAACCATTGATGGTGTTGAAGATGCCTTAATTTCAGGGTTATATGAGAATCATTTAGGGATTCCTGTCGCAGAGTTCAACTTTGAGCAAGCACCAACAGCACATCAATATTTTATTATGAAATCGAGAAAAGCCAGTGTTTTAGCTCATTTCGATCCAATAAACAATGTAATAAACCGTGTGGAAAAACAATCTGCATATGGAATTGACCCTCGCAATGCTGAGCAAACTTTTTCTATTGATGCGTTATTGCGCCCAGAGATTCAGCTTGTTGCGCTTACAGGGAAAGCAGGCACCGGGAAAACACTGCTTGCACTCGCCGCCGCACTTCAACAAAAAAAAGAATTTCAGCAAATATTTTTAGCACGTCCAATTGTGCCACTTGCCAACAAGGATTTGGGATATCTTCCAGGCGATGTGAACGATAAAATTGGACCATACATGCAGCCGTTATATGATAATCTGTCTGTGATCAAACACAAATTTAAACAACAAAGCCCAGAGTACAATAAAATTGAAGAATTACAAAAAACAGAAAAATTAGTTATCACACCACTTGCATACATACGGGGAAGAAGCCTTTCCAATATTTTCTTTATTGTTGACGAAGCACAAAATCTTACCCCACATGAAGTGAAGACAATCATTACACGTGCAGGCGAAGGAACAAAAATAGTATTTACAGGCGATGTGGAACAAATTGATTCACCATACCTCGATATGCAATCAAACGGATTATCATATTTGTCTGATAAAATGAAAGGACAAAACTTGTTTGCGCATGTGAATCTTGTTAAAGGTGAAAGAAGCTATCTTGCAGAACTTGCGAGCAATTTATTATAAAAATCCATTATATGTTTAAAGTAAACGAATATTTCGACGGAAAAGTTAAATCTATTGCGTTGCAAACAGCTGAAGGTAGAGCTACAATTGGTGCTATGGCGAAAGGGGAATACGAATTTGGCACAACAACGGTTGAACACATGACTGTGATTACAGGGAAACTTATTGTAAAACTTCCTGAAAAAACAGAATGGAAAGAGTTTGTACCTAATCAAACCTTTATTGTTGCTGAAAATTCTAAATTTCAATTAAGAGTGCCTGAAGATAGCAGCTATTTGTGTGTGTATAAATAAATTATAATTCCAATATATTTATTGATTTCCTGATTACTAAATAGTAGAAACAGCCTCGGCAATCAAAGACAAAAAACAACAAACCGCTACATGTAGAAGTTGAAATATTTTTCAAAGATGTTACATTGCCATGTTTTTGTTTTTAAAAGTCGTAATATCTTTCTGGGATGGTTGTGCGAATGCCAAGATAAAAGAAATTCTCTTTTGATGTGCTCAAAGATGATTGTTGTGTGCGGCCAATAAATCCTGCATCAGCACGTAAATTATTTTTTTTGTTAATCAGATATGATATTTTGAACTCTGCATAATAAATATGTGTAGCAATCCCCTGTCCAACATGATTTTTGTATTCATTTACAATTATATTATGTTCTAGTGGTTGATAGGAATCAAAAGTAGATTTATAAATATCAGAACCAAAATGAGAATTCATAGAATCCAGTCCTGTTAAGGCATACATAAATTTTGTTTCTAAAGCCCAACGATTAATGTTATATCGTAAAATAAAAATATTTTCCGAGAAATTTGCACCAAGAGGATGAGCAAGTGGTTGGTTGTAATGACCATAATTCAAATATACTTGTCTGTGTGAGTATGTATAAGGTCTTGCTGCATTCCATTCAGTTTGAAAATACAGGTTTTTAATTGTAAAAATATCAAAAATCTTTATCCCCAACTGCATTGCTTGTTTGTTCATCCAACTACCATAATTTATTGTAGAATCAGCAGGGCGCAACAAATGCTTAACATCATTTTTAATTTCAGAAGTTACCATATCGTCAATTAAAACCTGTGCATAAATTACAGTTTTTTTAAAAATTGAATATTTCAAATTTAAGCCCATCAGGGCATTATCCGGCGATCCAAGAGAAAACTCAACAGGTCGAAAAAAAATAATTGGGTTTGCGTATTGCATCTCAAATCCACGCACACTAGCACCCTGCCCATAATCCCAAATAATGGCTTCAAACAAACCAAGATTAAAGCGTTTTGTTACATTCCAACTTAAATAGTGCATGGAGCCATATTTGTCATGAAAAGATTCCCAAGCAGAAGAACTTGTATTTCTGATATCTTTAAAATTTGCCCACAGATTTACATATTTTATTTTCCAGATATTTGTTTCAATTTTAAAATATGGATAATTATATGCATTATCTGAAAGCAGCATGGAACGATAACCATCGCCCCAGAAATTTTTTCCCAACCCGGCTTCAAACGTAAAATATTTTATTGGCTGATATGCAAAATAAAATGTTTGATTCAGATACTCATAATTACCGCCGTATTTGTGTGCATAACCTTGACCAGGAATCACATTCAGCGTATCTATTTTTGATTGCAAATAATTATTAAACGATGATGCATTATAGAGAAGGCTTGCCGAAAATATAAACTGATTATTGAATTTGCTTTTTAAAAATATTCCCCAATTAGTTTCTGCCGACATATTTTTATCCTTAATATTTATTGATGGAACTATTGCAAATAAAGGGTCAGCAGTAATATTAAAATCTGATTTTTCAGCGTGAAAAAAATTATCATCCAATAATTTTCTCTTAAAAATATTTTCATTTATCTTAATGCTGTCTGGTTGTATAAAACCATTTAATTGATCTGCGGCATATGGTTTTATTGAAGTATGGTAATTGCTTCCGGGTTCGTTTATCTTTTCTTCAAACGAATAAAATTGTTCCTGATTTGTGTGCAAATGAAAAGGCTGAGCGAAGCTTGAAATATTAAATATGAAAACAAGAAATGATGTTAGCAATAAAAAATCTATACTATTCAATGACTTCCCTTTAAAAATCATAATACAGGTTTGTGAGCGAGGTTCTAATTCCAAAATAAATAAACAAATCATTGCGCAGACCTAGTGCAGAGCGTTCAATTCTGTTTGCAACACCGAGCGAAATATTCAAATTTGTTTTTGGATTGATGAGATAGCTTATCTTACAATCGTTATAAATCAAGGTTGTTTTCACGCCTTGCAGCACTTTATTCCCCCATGAGGGATAACCCAGTTGTGCAACGTAGTCTGATTTAAAAATATCCTTACCCCAATGTGAATTGAGTGTATCTGCACCATACATGGCATAATTAAGTTTATATTCCAGTAAAAGATCTTTTAATTTGTAGCGAACAATAGAAACGGATTCTATAAAATTTGCTCCATAAGGATGTGCCAAGGGTTGATTGTAGTGTGAATAGTTTTGACCGGGACTTTTATGTGCATAAACATATGGATTAACCATATTTATTTCTGACTGAAAATACAGGTTTTTCAAAGTAAATACATCAAATGCCTTCAAGCCACCCTGTACTCCAAATTTTTCAAGAAAATAACCTTTTCCTTTTTTCATTCCAGCCACATCAAAATCATCTAAAATAAATTGGCCATACAGATACAATTTATTGGTTATTTTAATTTTTGTTGACAATCCAATGAGTGCATTATCAGGCGATCCAAGCGAAAATTCAACAGGTCTGTAAAAGATAATAGGATTCAAATAATTTATATCGAAACCTCTTTTAAAGCCGGTTGAGTCTTGGTAGTTTTGCCAAATAATTGATTCAAAAAATCCAATTTGAAAGCGTTTACAAACATTCCAACTCAAGTAATGAAATGTGCCGAATTTTTTACGAAACCCTTCTTCATAAGCATGTGGAGCATTGAGGTCGAGAAATGATGCAAACAGATTTGTATATTGAAATTTCCAAACAGTAGTGGTGATTTTAAAATATGGATAATTAAAAGAATTATCTGATAAAAGTAGTGATCTGTATCCATCACCAATAAAATTTTTCCCATGACCAAATTGAAAATTAAAAGTTTCGTTCGGAGTATAAGAAACAAGCCCGGTTGAAGAAGCGTAATCCCAGCCTGATCCATTGCTAAATGATTTTGGGAAACCTTGACCCGGAACAACCCTATACGTATTCACATACGTGTTCATATACGTATTAAACACCGATTGATTTTCGAAAAAGCTTGATTCAAAAGAAAGTTTTTTACCAATAGAACCCTGCACCCATATACCTCTTGTGTTATTATAAAAATTGGTACTATTCCCTTTTTCTTTAGAAATTTCAAAATTAAATAATGGGTCAATTGTAAAATGGAAATCTCCGGTATCAACAACAAAAAAATTCTCGTAACGAAGCTTCCTATGGATGAGTGTTCCGGGAAGTTTCATTCTATTGATAGAAGTTAATGAATCTGTATTTGTAAAACGTAAAAGATATGAATTTACAAGCGGTTTAAATGAGGTATGTGCTTCAGTTTTAACAGAGCTGAGTTCCTTATCAATATCCTCAAAATATCCGTGATTAAGCGGAATAATTTGTTGGGCACGTAAAATATTTGCACATAATAGAAGTATAATACATATTAAAAAAAAAAAACTTCTTTGTGCCATAATACAATTACAAATGATTTATTTATACATCAAAATATATCCTTTCGCCTTTATTCTGTAAGCTTTTTTGAGCAGCTTCAATCATTTGAATCGTGCGTAACGCATGTTGAGCATTGCTTCGGGGAATCAGGTTTTTTTCAATGCACTCAACAAAATGTTCACTTTCGTTTACAAGTGGTTCTGTATTATCAACACGGGGAACATAAATATCTCCGGAACGATAAGTAAGTTGAAATTCTCCGAAAGAATTGGGTTCATTAACCAAATCAACACCCATATCATATAATTTTATTTTTTCTGATGGATGCGTATCATCAAAAGTGATCATTTTCTTATCGCCAACAATATATGTTTGTCTGAGTTTCACAGGCGAGAGCCAACTTAAATTGATGTTAACAAGGATATCTCCGGTATATTGCATATTAATAAATGCAACATCGCAAACATTTTGATAAACTGACGATTTGCCAACTACCTGAATCCATTCAGGCATTTTGTTTAACCAAAATTCAAGAATAGAAAAATCATGTGGTGCAAGATCCCAAATCACATTATAATCATGTTTTACCTTTCCCAAATTAATTCGTGAAAGTTGGATAAAATCTATGTTTCCTATAGCCCCCTCTGTAATATATTCTTTAATTTTCAGTGTAGCCGGGCTGTAAAGAAAAGTATGACCAACCATAACTACTCTTTGTTTTTGTTCGGCCAGAGCCATTAATTCAACCATTTCTTTTGATGAGGGTACCAATGGTTTTTCAACCAAAATATGTTTCCCGTGCAGCAATGCTTTTTTGGCAATTTCGTAGTGATTAGGGATATTAACCACAATATTTACAGCATCAATTTCCGGGTCTTTTAATATTTCCATATAATCTGTGGTCATAATTGCTCCGGGACAGTTAACATGGGCAACTGCCAGCCTATTTTCTTTTACATCGCACACATATTTTAATTTGGCAACTTTGCTTTGCGACCACACTCGGGCAAGATTTGGACCCCAGTATCCATACCCTATTACAGCTATATTTATCATAGTATTAATTTATTTCTTAATTATTTTTGCAGGATTGCCTGCTACAACGGTATTTGCAGAAACATTTTTTGTTACAACAGAACCTGCACCAACAATAGCGTTTTCACCAATTGTGATGCCGCATAAAATTGTTGCATTTGATCCAATGGATGCACCTTTTTCAATGTTTGTCTGAACACAAACCCAGTCATCTGCTGTTTGAAGAGAACCATCGCTGTTGGTAGCACGTGGCAATTTATCATTTATAAACATTACACCATGTCCAATGAAACAGTTATCCTTAACATGAACTCCTTCACAAATGAAAGTGTGTGACGATATTTTACAGTTTGCCCCAACTGTAGAGCCTTTCTGCATTTCAACAAATGTTCCTATTTTTGAGTTATCGCCTATTTCGCAACCATATAGATTTACAAAATCGAAAATTTTAACATCCTTGCCCAGTTTTACATTATTGATATTTTGCTTTGCGTTTTTTTCAGGATATTCCATTCACATTATATTTTAAAATATTTCTTGATTTGTGTGGCAATCTCATGAACGTGATCCCTCGTTAGCTCAGGAAACATAGGCAAAGAAACATTTTGCTCAACAACATGTTCTGTGATTGGCAAGTCGCCTTTTGCATAATTTAGATGTGCAAAAGCTTTTTGAAGATGCACCGGAACTTTGTAATGCAAAGCCGTTCCAATTCCTTTTTCTGCTAAAAATTGTTGAAATGTTTCTCTGTTTTTTACAAGCACAACAAAAAGATGATAAACAGGAAGCACACTGGTTGGATGGTACGGAAGTTGCAATCCGTCTATCCCCGATAATTCTTCTTTGTACCACGAAGCAATTTGTCGCCGTTGCTCATTCCACTGATTAATATATTTAAGTTTAATATTTAATACAGCGGCTTGAAATGCGTCAATCCTATTATTTTTCCCGGGGAATTCATGTATGTATTTTTCGTGTGAACCATGATCGCGATACATGTTTATGAATTCTGCAAATTTATGATTATTGGTAACGATTGCACCGGCTTCACCGCATGCGCCTAAATTTTTTCCAGGATAAAAACTAAATGTTGAAAGATCAGCAAAACAACTGGTTGATTTCCATATGCCATTATCGAGTAACTTTGAACCGATTGATTGGGCACTATCTCCGATAAGTAACAAATTATGTTTTTTTGCTATTTTTTTGAGTTCTGCCATTTGTGCCGGCTGCCCGTAGAGATGAACCGGTAAAATTGCTTTTGTTTTTGCCGTGATTTTTTCTTCCACTTTAGTGGGATCAATATTCCATGTATTGGGATCAATTTCAGTAAAAACGGGCGTTGCTCCTGCAAAGTGGACACCTGCTACAGTCGCAATAAAAGTGTTTGAAACAGTAATCACTTCATCGCCTTGCCCGATTCCGGCAGCTCTTATACAAAGCTCAACCCCTGTGGTACCATTATCTATTGCACAAGCATAATCAGACTCATTAAATGCTGCAAAATTTGTTTCAAATTCTTTTCCTGTTTTTCCATAAACAAATTCTGTTCGATCGTATAATTCTTCTAGTTTGTTAAAAACTTCTGATTTAATTTTCTCGTGCTGAAATTTGAGATTTAGAAATGGAATTTGCATTGTATCTATGTTTTATAGAAGGCAAATATATAAAAATATTTAGATTGAAATGAAACTGAAATTAGAATTAATACCCAAAATGATGGGATGAATCATATATTCAAGCACCACCTTTTCCTAATACCAGTACAGGTATGGTTTTTAATAATATTTCAAAGTCGAGCCGCAACGAACGATGTTCTATATAATATAAATCAAGTGCTATCTGATCGTTAAACCTTACTTCGTTGCGTCCTTTTATCTGCCAAAGACCAGTAATCCCGGGATTGATTTTAAATCTCCCACGATGCCATTTATCCATCACTTCATATTCGTATGGCAAGCATGGGCGGGGACCGACAATGCTCATATTTCCTTTAAGAACATTAATAAATTGTGGAAATTCATCAATTGATAATTTTCTTAATATTTTGCCAATGAATGTAATTCTATTATCACTTTTTAATTTTTCCGTTGGTTTGTTTTGCAGTATCATCTCAGTTACAAGGTTTCTGTGAGAGTTTATGCTGCTTTTATAATACATGGATCGAAATTTATACATTGTAAATTTTTTTTCGCGAAAACCAACAACTGTTGCATAATATAGCACAGGTCCTTTTGAAGTTATTTTTATAAGAAAAACTATTAACAGCCAAATCGGTAAAAACACAATGATTACAGTAAGTGAAATAATAATGTCATACACTCTTTTTATTGTTTCATAAAAAGCATGATTGGTTTGCCTAAGCCTAAACGAAGATATGCCCCCAATTTCATCAATTTCTATTTTTTCTGTAACTATATCATACAGTTCGGAGACTACATGAATTGTGCAACCAGACCGTTTACAAAAATTTATTATTCGCTGTAGTTTCAAGTTACTCATGTTTTCCAGCGAAATCAGGACGTCTTTTATTTTATAGGTTTCAATTATACTTCGTAAATTTTTTATATGCCCTAGAACGGGATAGCCTTCAATTATTTTCCCTGTCATTGCAACATCAATATCGAGATATCCTAAAATGTTATAATAGCTTCTTTTACTTTTGTTTAAAAACTTTACTTTTTCAATACTTAATTCACCAGTTCCAATAATAATCATATTACGGGATACATGTTTTTTTTGCACAAGCCAATAATACAGTCTTGGAATAATTAAGACTCGACTGATGATGAACACTATAAAAAAAATAAGAAAAATTTCACCAACAAAAATTCTGTTGCCAATAATATCTAATAGTTTAACAAAAAATGCAAAAAGGATAAGTATAACAAGACTTGTTGTCAGAATTTTAAATAGTCCAATTATGTGTTTCGCAGGGTTCAGTACAAATTGATATTTATAAAAATTATCGTTAAATAATAGCACTATAATAATTGAACACAAAACTCCAAAAATACACTCCGTCAATTGATGCGTGATGTCGTGGGTGGATGAATTAAATGTGAAAATTAAAAAATAAGAAACAAATGCAGCAAAAATACTAACAACAAAATCGTGCAGTAGCAAAAGCAACTTATGTTTATTTATAATCATCTGTTTTTTGCCAAAAATTTATAAAATATCCAATATAATTTGTGTAATTCTTTCTGCAGTTTTTCCATCCCAAAGTTCCGGTATTTGACCTTTTTTCTTTTTCCCGTTTAGAACGTCAATGGCAGCAATTTTCACCTTTTCAAGATCGGTTCCAATTAATTGATTTGTTCCCACATCAACAGTTACCGGTCTTTCTGTGTTGTCCCTTACGGTAATACATTGAATATTTAAAAAACTCGATTCTTCTTGAATACCACCACTGTCAGTAATAATAAGCTCGGCATATTTTGTAAGTTTCTGAAATTCAATATATCCAATTGGATCTGTTAAAATAACATTCTTGTTTAATAAGTCGGAAAGTGCAAATTCCCGAATATTCTTTTTAGTTCTGGGATGTACCGGAAAGACTACCTTTCTAAATGTTGCAATTGAATTTAACAAACTAATGATTTCTTTCAGTTTTAAAAGGCTATCAACGTTAGATGGGCGATGAAATGTAACTAGTACATATTTTAATTTTTCAAGTCCCAGTTCATCGATAATTTTTGATTGCTCGATTTTCTCTGATTGTTGCACCATATTATCAATCATAACATTGCCAACTAAAAAAACTTTATCATCAGAAATGCCTTCATTTTTTAAATTTATCATTCCACTTTTTTCGGAAACAAAAAGATAATCTGCGATCACATCTGTAATAAGACGATTTATTTCCTCGGGCATAGTACGGTCAAAACTACGAAGACCGGCTTCCACATGAGCAACTTTGATGTTTAATTTTGAAGCAACAATGCTGCAAGCCATAGTGGAATTAACATCGCCAACAACTAAAACCAAATCGGGCTTTTCGACTAAAAGTACTTTTTCAAATTCAACAATAATTTTTGCAGTTTGCTCTGCATGTCCACCTCCACCTACACCAAGAAAATAATCAGGAGCCGGCAATTCAAGCTCTTCGAAAAAAATCTTCGACATTTTTTCATCAAAGTGTTGCCCGGTGTGGCAAATCAGGTTTTTAACCTTATCAGGATATTTTTGAAATGCCTTATATAAGGGTGCAACTTTCATGTAGTTTGGTCTGGCACCAACAACAGAAATAATTTTTTTCATATCCTTGAGCTAAAATTTCTTTGACAAATGTATAAATAATTAAAAATAAAAAACAACTGAAAAAATTGATTTAATACGCATAGGGGGTTATTATTTTTTGTTTGTACCCATCTTTTGAATTTTACATTCGACCCTCCTGTTTTTTGCTCTACCCGCTTCCGTATCGTTTGTTGTTAATGGATTGTTGCTACCATGGCCAATAAATTTTAGTCTTTCTGTATCAATTCCTCGGGCAACAACATATTCTATAACAGCTTTAGCACGAGCCTCTGAAAGAATTTTATTTTTCTTTAAATTTCCTGTATTGTCGGTATGACCAGATATTTCAATTTCCATTTCAGCATTCGATTCCATAACAAACACCAGCCTATCTAGTTCTTCATACGATTCAGGGAGCAATGCTGATTTATTTGTTTCAAAATACACATTGTTTAAAATAATTGTTGAACCCTCTTTAATATTTGCAAACTCATCAATAGCAGTATCAGATATAGTTAGTTCTGGTTCAATTATTTCTTTATTCAAAATCTCCTTTGTTTCTTGAATCTTTTCAGATGTTGATCGTTCAACTTCTTCAACTATTATATCGTCAAAATAAAATCGCCCTCGATTCCAATTATCACTCATACGGACTTGTTTCTGTGGATTATACTGCATGTAAATTTCTCGGATTTCAGCATCATATTTGTCACGTACAAAACTTAACTCTCTGTTGAGAACATTTAGAAATGGCTGTAATTTTCCGTATTGTTTTTTATATTCTTTTTCTCTTTTTCTTTTATTCTTAATGTTAATAATTTCATAGAATTTTTTTAATTCCGGAAATTTATTTAAATATTTTTCTGTGATATCTTTAACTTCAGTATCTTTTTTGTCCTGTAGTAGATCGATTTTTTCCATAATCGCTTTTTCTTCCATATTTATATCCTGAGTTCCCACTGCAGAAGAGTCTGCGGCATTATTTTTATGATAAAAATATCCGATTGTTACATACTCTTCGCCTCCCAGTGCAACAAATGTTGACTCATATCTTGTCCATTCTATATTTTTTTCAAGGATAAATGTAGCTTGTGGATTATCATAAATAATTTGTTTATAAGAGGCGTCAACTGGTTTTGATGTAAATAAAAACCCTGCTTTTAGGTACCTGAAATTGCCCAATTTCTTTGTTGTTTCATCAAATAAAGCATAAAACTCGACCTTATATGTTGCTCCTGTTGTAAGTGGCGCAATTAGCTGTATTGTCATAAATTCACTTGGTTCAGAAAGCCATAAACAGAGACCATTTCTAGCTTTTCCTGTGTGTGCATTTTTAGAATCTGTATCAAAATGATAATACGGACTACCCGGCTGTATCCATTTACTCACATCACGACCCCGGTATTCTTCAAATCCTCCATTAGGGACGAAGTTCTGAGCAAAAAGGGAAAATGGAAAAACTAAAAAAGAGAATATCAAAACCAATCGCATATTTTATCTTTAAAAAAAAAGCACGATTCAACCTGAACCGTGCTCTAATAATATAGCAGCATGAACAATTCAACCACATTTTGAATGACCACACTGTGTGCATTTTTCACATCCCTCTTCAATCACCAAAGCTTCTTGTCCACATCTTTCACAAACCCGTCCCTGTTTCACTTTAGTACCATTTGGAATATATTTCTTTAAGGCTCGTTCAACACCTTTTTTCCATGTATTAATATTTTCGCTGTCCAGTTGAAGAGACCCTACTAAATTTACAACATCGGGGATGGGCATTCCGTAGCGAAGCACACTTGAGATAAGCTTTGCATAGTTCCAATATTCTTTATCAAACAATCGTGAAAGTCCCTCAAATGTTGTTTTGTAACCATGTTTATCAACGTATTGAAAATCATACCGTTTGTTTCCACCTTCATCAATATTTTTAATGATAAATCCCCGCTCAATAGTTTTTGGAATATATAGCACTTCCTCATCTTCCATCCCTGTAAAAATCTCATATGGCTTTCCATCTAGCAAGCCAACAAAAGCAACCCATTTACCATTTTTGTTGCTAAATTTTATCACATCTGCATCTAGTGTTTTGGGGCGTTTTTTTGCATTAATAAATGCTTTTTCTTTGTCTGCTTCTTCTTTTTTTGTTACAAGAACGCCGGAACGTGAACCATCTCGATACACCGTAACACCCTTGCATCCACACTCCCAAGCTGTCATATACACCTTTGCAACAAGATCTTCTGTTGCTTCGGTAGGTAAGTTAACCGTTACACTAATAGAATGATCAACCCATTTCTGTATCGCACCTTGCATCCGCACTTTCATCAGCCAATCAACATCATTAGCCGTAGCATTGTGGTAAGGCGATAACCTTACAAGTTCTTCAATAAGTTTATCGTCATACGTTTTTACTTTAGTAGCATCGTGTCCGTTAATTTCAAGCAGGGTTAAAAATTTGTGATGAAACACATTATATTCTTCCCAAGAATCGCCCAATTCGTCAACATAAGCAATATTAACATTTGTATCCGTAGGATTCACTTTTTTCCTTCTTTTATAAACAGGTGAAAAAACAGGTTCAATACCGGATGTAGTCTGGGTCATCATGCTTGTAGTTCCTGTTGGAGCAATGGTAAGCAATGAAATATTTCGTCTTCCGTATTTCATCAAATCTTTGTACAATTCAGCATCAGCAGACTTAATACGAAGCAAAAAAGGATTGTTTTTTTCTTTTTGGCTATCCCATATATCAAAAGAGCCACGTTCTTTAGCCATAGTACATGATGACCGATATGCTTCCAGTGCCAATGTTTTATGAACTTCAACAGAAAAATCGATGGCATTTTCTGTTCCATATGTTAAATCAAGTGCAGCTAGCATATCACCTTCGCCTGTTGTTCCAAGGCCAGTTCTTCTGCCTTCGCGTGCTTTATCTTTGATTTTTTCCCACAATTTACGCTCTACACGTTTGATTTCAGGATCTTCAGGATCGGTATTAATTTTCTCAAGAATTTTTTCGACTTTTTCAAGTTCAAGATCTATCAAATCATCCATCATTCGTTGAGCGTACTGTACATGAGTTTTAAAAAGATCAAAATCAAATTTTGCTTTAGGTGTGAATGGCTTATCTACATAGCTATAAAGATTTATTGCAATCAATCTACAGCTATCATATGGACACAATGGAATTTCTCCGCATGGGTTAGTGGATACCGTTTTAAATCCTGATTCGGCATAGCAATCGGCAACAGATTCCCTGATTATTGTATCCCAAAAAAGAATACCCGGCTCGGCAGATTTCCAAGCATTATGAATAATTTTTTCCCACAATTTACGTGCATTGATTTCTTTTACCACTTTAGGATTAGTTGCCTCTACAGGATACTGTTGTTTGTAGATGGTTCCATTTACAACAGCTTTCATAAAATCATCATCTATTTTTACTGATACATTCGCACCGGTAACTTTCCCTTGCTGCATTTTGGCATCAATAAAATTTTCTGCATCGGGGTGTTTCACAGAGATACTCAACATCAAAGCACCACGACGACCGTCTTGAGCCACTTCTCTTGTAGAATTAGAATATCGTTCCATAAAAGGGACAATCCCCGTAGAGGTAAGGGCACTGTTCATCACAGGGCTTCCTGATGGACGAATATGAGACAAATCGTGCCCAACACCACCCCTTCGCTTCATAAGCTGCACCTGCTCTTCATCAATTCTAATGATACCACCATATGAATCTGCGGGTTTTTCCTGTCCAATTACAAAACAATTTGAAAGAGAACCTATTTGAAAATTATTTCCTATTCCGGCCATAGGACTTCCTTGCGGAATAATATATTTAAAATCCTTTAACAAATCATAAACAAGTTCTTCTCCCATTGGATTCACATACTTGTTTTCAATTCTTACAATTTCTTTTGTAATTCTTTTATGCATGTCTTCCGGACTCAATTCATAAATATGACCTTGTGAATCCTTAAGTGCATATTTATTTACCCATACCGTAGCAGCAAGATCATCTCCTTTAAAATATTTCAATGCACTTTTCACTGCTTCGTTGAAAGTATAACGCATAATTTCTTCTTTTTGCTTTACTGCCATTTCTTCTTCTTTAATATTCATTTGGTAACTACTTATTAATTAGTTTATTTTAGATTTCCCCGATGTGCTATTTTAGAATGTTGAAAATAGTATTTGAATTTGACATACATCAATTTAGTTTTTAACAAGAATTCAACAAAATCAAACAAAATTTCTTATACTGTTGCTTATCAAAAACATGTGATTTCCTATATATGATGATATCAAAAATAAAGAATTTCAAAATAGCTTTAAATCAGTTTGTAACTGACTTTTCAACAATTTATTGTTAACAAACTTTTTATTTATTTTCATGATTTATGACAAATGGTTTATGGATGTAGTTGAATAGAAGTAAAACATATGACAAAAATATCATTCGCAAATTATTTCAGGCAAATCAATACAATATAATATATATAGTTACTTTTGTCCATATACGCAAATTCAAGGTATGTTATTTCTAAAACTTATAAGGGAAAGTCTTTTTTTTGCCATTCGTTCGCTCACAACAAATCGTGTGCGGTCGTTTCTTTCTCTTGCAGGAATTACCATTGGTATATTTGCAATTATCTCTGTTCTCACGGTTGTTGACTCTCTGGAAAGAAAAATTCGTGACAGCATTGAATCATTAGGAAGCAATGTGATTTATATCCAAAAGTGGCCATGGGAGTTCGGATCAGACTATCCTTGGTGGAAATATATGCAACGACCGGAAACAACGCTTCCCGAATTTGAAGAAATCAAACGACGTTCCGAGAAAGCATCTGCGGTTTCTTTTATGATTTCAACAAATAAACCTGTTCAATACGAGGGGTTTTCAACAGAAAATGCAAGCATCATCATGGCATCACACGAATATGAAAATATCCGATCATTTGAAATTACCAATGGTAGATATTTTTCACCTCTCGAATCCATGAAAGGATCTTCTCGTGCAATAATTGGTTCAGAAATCGCCAAAACACTTTTTGGGAAACTAAATCCTATAGGAAAAATAATAAAAGTAAGCGGATACAAGCTGATTGTTACCGGTGTTTTTAAAAAAGAAGGAACTAATATGCTTGACAATAGCACAGACAACGCTGTATTAATTCCTGTAAATTTTGCTAGAAACATCATCGATGTAAGAAGCGAAATGCTTGATCCAATGATTATGGTTTGCACTAAAAATGGGGTAAACATTGAGGAGCTAATTGATGAACTACAGATTATTATGCGATCCGTCAGAAGACTAAAACCAATTGAAGAAGATAATTTTTCACTAAATCGCGCAAGTCTTATATCAAAAGGATTTGATTCAGTTTTTAGTGTGTTGAACATAGCTGGTTTTATTATTGGTGGATTTTCAATTCTAGTGGGTGGCTTTGGAATTGCCAACATCATGTTTGTATCTGTTAAAGAAAGAACAAAAATTATCGGTATTCAAAAAGCACTCGGCGCAAAACGATATTTTATTCTTCTTCAATTTTTATACGAATCAATCATACTTTCATTAATTGGTGGAATTGTTGGGATTGCACTTATCTATGTAGGTACCATTATTGCAAACTACCTTACTGATTTCAACATTGCTCTCTCGCCATCAAATATTATTACCGGAATTAGCATTTCGGTAGTTATCGGTATCATTTCGGGCTATGCTCCTGCTTATTCTGCGGCAAAGCTTGATCCTGTTAAAGCTATCAGTTCTAATTGATAAATCGGTTAACATCCAAATATGGCTTCCGGAATCTATATTCATATACCCTTTTGTAAAAAAAAATGTTTTTATTGCGATTTCTATTCCGTATCAAATTTTGACCTCAAAAAAGAGTATCTGTCGGCATTACAAAAAGAAATTATACTTCAAAAAAAATATTTTCATGGAGAAAAAATTGCAACAATTTATTTTGGAGGAGGAACCCCTAGTCTTTTAACGACAGAGGAAATATTGAACATACTCAATAGTATCCAACAAAATTTCGAGATCACAAGTAATGCTGAAATAACGCTGGAAGCAAATCCTGACGACATCTCTTTAGCTGTAGCTACAGATTTAATAAAAACTGGAATAAACAGAATAAGTATTGGCGTACAATCTTTCATTGATGATGATTTGAAATTACTTAACAGAAGACACACAGCACAGCAGGCAAAAGATTCAATAGCTATTTTAAAACAGGTTGGGTTTTCAAACATTAGTGCAGACCTTATATATGGGCTACCGGGTATGACTGCTGAAACATGGGGAAAGAATCTGGATGTAATGTTTTCACAAGGGGTACAGCATCTTTCAGCCTATCATCTATCTATAGAAGCAGGAACAGTATTTGCACATTTTCTTGCAAAAGGAAAGCTTAATATGCCCGGTGAAGATCAGAGTATTCAGCAATTCCAAATGTTAATTCATAAGGCAAAACAAAATAAATTTATTCATTATGAGATTTCTAATTTTGCACTTGCAGACTTCTATTCCAAACATAATTCAGCATATTGGCAACAAAAAAAATATCTTGGAATAGGGCCTTCGGCTCATTCTTTTAATGGCAACACTCGTCAATGGAACGTAAGTAATTTAAACGAATATATTACAGTTATTCAAACAGGAAAAATTCCATGTACCATAGAATCTCTTTCTGATGCCGACAAATTTAACGAATATGTTATGACAGCTCTCCGCACACAATCTGGGATTGATATAATCTATTTAAAGGAGCATTTCAACATTTGCCATTGTGAGGAACTAATTAAAAAAGCTAAAACATACGAGGTCTCTGCTCATTTGATTCTATCAGAAAACAATATTATTTTAACTGATACCGGACTGCTTATTTCAGATAAAATTATTTCAGATTTATTTATAGATACATAGTTCTTGTAAGAAAATTCAGTGTCAGATAAGAAAATGTCAAGAATGAGGCTTTCACGGCAACC